>CAYOKE010000016.1:0-19087 GCA_964404515.1 uncultured Gammaproteobacteria bacterium
AGCTACCTTCGGTTAAGATAAGCGCTGAAAGCATCTAAGCGCGAAGCTGTCTCTAAGATTAGGTTTCATAGACTGGTCAGAGAATATGACCTTAATAGGCTGCAAGTGTAAGTCCAGTAATGGATTGAGCTGAGCAGTACTAATATGTCGTTTGATTTTCCCACACTTTTATTTTTAATATCCGTCTTTGCTATAAAAAACACCATTGTTCTGGTGGTTTGAGCGGAGGGGTCACACCTGATCCCATCCCGAACTCAGCAGTTAAGCCCTCCAGCGCCGATGATACTTGGGCCTGAGCCCTGGGAAAGTAGGTCGCCGCCAGAACAATGGTGTTTTTTATTAGAGAAAAGATTTATAATATATAGAAATGAATATATGCCTCTTTTAAAGTCGATTTCCGGTATCCGTGGCACTATCGGCGGACAGCCGGGCGGAAATTTAACACCCCCTGATATTATCGGCTTTGCCTCAGCTTTTGTTGTATTTTTAAAGAAAAAATATCCGAATATTAAATTGAAAATAGTAGTCGGCCGGGATGGACGCATCTCGGGCGAGATGGTAAGGAACCTGGTGGTCGGGACATTAATGTCTCGAGGCGCTAGCGTTATCGACCTAGGCCTGGCAAGCACGCCGACGACCGAAATGGCCGTTATCACCCAAGGGGCGCGGGGAGGAATAATAATCTCAGCTAGCCATAATCCTCAGGGCTGGAATGCCTTGAAATTCATCAATGCTCAGGGGGAGTTTTTACCCGCGGCCGAGGGTCAAGAACTTTTACGCCTAGCCAATCAAGAAGGCGCTTCCTTCTCTCCGGAGGAAGAAGTCGGTTCATACCTGATTAATCCTTTTTTAGGGAACGAGCATCTGCGTCAGATTCTGGAGTTACCCCTAGTCGATGTCGAGGTCATAAAAGCTAAGCGCTTCAAGGTCGTTGTCGACGGTATTAATTCTGTCGGCGGGCTGGTTGTGCCCGAGCTGCTAAAAAGATTAGGGGTTAATGATATTATCGAACTGAACTGTGAGCCGAACGGCAGATTTACGCATAAGCCTGAGCCGTTAGCTGAGAATTTGGCTGGCATAATGGAAAAGGTAAGAGAAGAGAAGGCTGATCTGGGAATTGTGGTTGATCCAGATGTTGATCGGCTGGCTTTCATCATGGAAAACGGCGAAATGATGGGCGAGGAATATACCCTAGTGGCGGTCGCGGACTATGTGTTAAAAAATTTCGATTCGATTGATAAGAGGAATCCTGGGAAATATTGCAGGGCGGCCGTTTCTAACCTATCTTCTTCTCGAGCTCTGAAGGATGTCGCAGAAAAGCATGGGGGAATATATGAAGCGGCGGCTGTCGGCGAGGTCAATGTCGTTACTAAAATGAAGGAATTAGGAGCAGTGATTGGTGGCGAAGGGAATGGCGGCGTAATATTTCCAGAATTGCATTCCGGCCGCGATGCGCTCGTCGGCATCGCCTTGTTCCTGACCTATCTCGCTAAGAAGGGTGTAGCCGTATCGCGGCTGAAGAAGGAATTGCCGGAATATTATATGGTCAAGGATCGAATTGATCTGCGGCCGGAGATAGATTTGCCGGCTATTCTGAATCGGATCAAAGATGAATATAAAGGCGATAAGCTTATCGATATCGATGGCGTCAGGATCGATTGGGAAGGCTCCTGGGTCCATTTGCGCGCCTCCAACACCGAACCAATCATCCGGGTTTATGCTGAAGCCCGGAAGCCGGAGGAAGCAGTGAGGAGAGTCAAAGAAATTAAAGATAAAGTTTTAGCTTATATTGAATAAAATATACTCAGAAATCAGGATTGCCTGGTAGTCTAAAAGGTGATAAAATATAAGGGAAATTCATATTGAATTTCCCTTATATTTTTAATAAGACTAGAAGTATGCATCAGATTATCATTATGGCTGCCGGCAAAGGAACGCGGATGAAATCAGAATTGCCTAAGGTCCTGGTCCCTTTGAAGGGGCGCCCGATGTTACATTACCTCTTAGATTCTATCACTAAGACACAGCCGGCGCTTAAGCCGATTATTATCGTTTCGCCTGACAATAAGCAATTAATATCTGACGCCTTGAAAGAGTATGACGTCGAATACGCTATCCAGGAGCAGCAATTGGGTACAGGTCATGCGGTTGCTTGTGCTAAGGCGCATATTAACCAACAGGCGGACACCGTCTTTGTCTTAAATGGCGACAATCCATTTTATAAGCCGGAAACCATCGGGGGCTTCCCCTTAAAACATGAGGGCGTGCTATCAATGGTTACCGTCACTTTGCCTGATTTTGATGATTGGCGTTCAGTTTATAGTCACTTAGGCCGAGTTGTCCGTAATGATGATGGGCAAGCTAAAGGTATTATCGAGTTCAAGGATGCCAGTGATAAAGAGAGAGAAATAAAGGAGATTAATCTTAATTGTTTTTGTTTTGATAAACGCTGGCTTTTTTCTCATGTTGATAAGTTAAATAATAATAATAAAAATGGAGAATATTATATTACCGATCTGATAAAAATGGCTTTCGACGAAGGACATGCCGTCCGCGTTCTTTCTATTTCGCCCCAAGAAGGGGTGGGGATTAATAGCTTGGAGGAATTGGCGATTGCTGAAAGCCTCCTAGGCTAACAATATGCGCCAGATACTCGATCTTCATATCCATTCCCGTTACTCCCGTGCCTGTTCGCCGCAATTAACCCTAGCGAACATCGACCGGGCTTGCCGGACCAAGGGGGTCGATATAATTGCCACTGGCGATTTCACCTATCCAGCCTGGTTCGAATCGATTGAGAACGATCTTACAGAAATAGCACCCGGCGCCGGGCTCTATAAGCTGAAAACTGCATCAGATGACAAGGTGAAATTTATCCTATCGACCGAAGTAGCCCTGATTTACAAGGATCGGGATAAGGCGCGGCGGATACATATCGTAATCCATGCGCCGAATGTTGCAGCGGTCAGGAGATTGAATCAGGAGTTGGACAAGAAATATAATATTCGTTCTGATGGTCGGCCGATTTTAGGCATCAGAGCGCCGGAATTGGTTAAGATGATTCTTAAGATAGACCCAGGATTCCTGATATATCCCGCTCACATTTGGACGCCCTGGTTTTCAGTCTTCGGTTCAAAATCAGGCTTCGATACTCTCGAGGAATGTTTCCAGGACCAGACAAAGCATATCTATGCCTTCGAAACCGGCCTATCGAGCGACCCGGAGATGAATTGGCGCTTGTCGGCCCTCGATCAATTGACCGTCCTGTCCAATTCGGACGCCCATAGCCTTGATAATATCGGACGGGAAGCCAATGTAATGGATATACTAGGGCCAGTCACCTACCAGAAGATTTACGAACAGATCAAGGATCATAGAGGGATGGAGCTGACTGTCGAATTTTATCCCGAAGAAGGCATGTATCACTTCGACGGCCACAGGGACTGCCATTTCAGCTGTGCTCCGGAGGAGAGCCGGAAGCTCAGGAATATCTGCCCGGTTTGCAAGAAACCTCTCGTGATTGGCGTCTTGAACCGGGTTGAGGAGCTGGCAGACCGTCCAGCCGGTTTTCGCCCTAAAAACGCCGTCGGCTTTAAAAAATTGGTGGAATTAGATAAAATAATAGCAGAGGCCCTCGGCGTCAAAAGCCGGCATTCCGCGGCGGTCAGACGCGAATATCAGGCTCTCGTCAGCAAATATGGCTCGGAATTGGGAATTTTGCTCGATTTAGACCTGTCAGAGCTGGGCCCGGAAGTCGATTCCCGGGTCAAGGAAGGCCTTAGGCGGGTCAGGGAAGGAAATTTGATAATCAAGCCGGGTTTCGACGGCCAGTACGGAGAAATCGATATCTTTTCCACTGCCAACAAGCCAAGCCGCCAAGTCCCATTATTATAAGTATGGCTATCATCCGTCGCTCTATCTCTAATGTCTTGCTTATCGTCGCTTTTTTGGTCCTAGCGGCTATTGCCTCTTTGGTTTATAGTGGCGACGCCGGACAGAAGGAGAAAATTATAGACAATGCCTGGTATCAGAAGGCGCAGTCCGGTATCGGGGCGATATTATATTTTTCCACCGCTTTAGCGGACATGAATTTGAAGAAGAATATTGGTTTCGGCCAAAGCCTTAAGGAGAAGCTGATTTCCTCCGATCAGGAAGACGTTCTAGATAAAGGGAAAACGATAGATAGTACCGCTAGCGGGGGCACGGATAGCCAGATTGCCTATTCGGAGACCGCTTTGCCTGAGACATCTTCGATTGACCAATCAGGCGAAGATTTTCCCGAAGCCTTGGCTAGCTCCTCCGAACCAGAAGATGGCTTTTGGGACCGAGCCAAGAGGCTTTTCCAAGAAGAATGGCAACAGAGCCAAGAGAATAAAGGAAAAAATAGCGATGATAGCCAGCCATTAGGTAATTGGTTCGATTATCAGAAGACCGAACAGGGAGCGGAGATAATTTTCCGCCCCCTTGATGGCGAAGAATATAAATTGCCGCTGCCGTTCGGGTTCTTGAAGCGATAGCTGGCGATTTTTTCGGCAAAACCGACATTTTCTGTACGTCCCCAGGAAAATTTAAATTAAGTGAAACTGATTTCGTAGTTATATAGAATTTAAAAATATTTGGCAGGTTTTTCAGGGTTGAGATGCTATAATAAAATTATTAAAAATTAAGTCATAAATCTATGAAACAGGAAAAAGAAAAGAAGGTTGTTATTGGGAAGGATGAGGACAAGGACAGGCGAGTAGAGGCTGCTCAAACAGCCATTGAACAGATAAAGAGTAAATTCGGAGAAGGCGCAATCATGAAATTCGGCGATGCTCGCAAGACTAATGTTGACGTCATCTCTACCGGCTGCCTCTCTTTAGATTTGGCTTTTGGCATCGGTGGCGTGCCCCGTGGCCGTATTATCGAGATATTCGGTCCGGAATCGTCCGGTAAGACCACTTTAGCTCAGCATATCGTCGCTGAAGTCCAGAAAACAGGCGGGATTGCTGCTTTTGTCGATGCCGAACATGCTCTGGATCCGGATTATGCTGCCAAGATCGGTGTCAATATCAAGGAGATGCTATTGTCGCAGCCTGATAGCGGCGAACAGGCTCTGGAGATAGTGGAGACCCTGGTCCGTTCCAATGCGGTCGATGTGGTGGTTGTCGATAGCGTCGCGGCCCTAGTGCCACAAAAGGAAATTGAGGGTGACATGGGCGACCAGCATATGGGTTTGCAGGCTAGATTGATGAGCCAGGCTTTACGCAAACTGACTGCGGCCATCGCTAAGACCAAGACCGTCGTCATTTTCATCAACCAGATCCGCAATAAGATCGGCGTATTTTTCGGAAATCCAGAGACGACGACCGGCGGTAATGCCTTGAAATTTTACTGTTCCGTCCGGGTAGAAGTCAGACGAGCCGCTCAGATTAAACAGGGCGAGAAGATAATTGGCAATCGGGTCAAGGTAAAGATTGTTAAGAATAAGGTTGCGGCCCCATTTAGAACCTGCGAATTCGATATCATGTATAATGAGGGCATATCGGTCGCTGGCGACTTGGTAGATCTGGGCGTTGAGCATGGAGTAGTTAAGAAGAACGGCAATTCTTATTCCTTCGGCGAAATTAAGTTGGGAACCGGCCGGGAAGTGGCCAAGAAGGCGATTAAGGATGACAAGAAATTAGTGGCTGAGATACGCAAAGCGATTTTGGCGGAAGTGAAGAGCAAGGAGATTGAGGAAAATAAGTAATTAATTGTAAAAACCGCCCTGGGCCTGATGCCTCGGGCGGTTTTAAACATATATGGCTAGAACTTTCATCCTCTCCTTAGGCGGTTCCTTAGTGGTTACCCCGGAAGGCATAGATATCACCTTCTTGAAGCGGTTTAGGATTTTCATAAAGAAGCAGTTAGCGGCCGGCCAGCGCTTTTATCTAGTAGTCGGTGGCGGCGTCACCGCTCGAACATATATCAAGGCGGCGCTAGGAACATCCAGGATAAGCACCGCAGAACGTGACTGGGTCGGTATCAGTGCAACCCGCCTCAATGCCCAGTTAGTCCGGGTAATGTTTGGCAATTTAGCTCATCCAGAAGTGATCGTTGACCCCACCAAGCAGATTCGCAGTAAAAAGAAGATTATCGTCGCTGGGGGCTATAGGCCGGGCTGGTCAACGGATTACGTTTCCGTTCTATTGGCTAAGCATAATAGGGCTAAGACAGTCATCAATCTTTCCAATATCGATTATGCTTACGATAAGGATCCGCGTAAATTCCCTGATGCTAAAAGATTGGTTAAGGCTTCCTGGCCAGAGTTCCGGAAAGTAGTCGGTAATGTTTGGAAACCAGGCCTTAACGTCCCTTTCGATCCGGTCGCTTCGCGAGAGGCAGCTAAGAGCCGGATGAAGGTCGTAATCCTAAATGGAAAGAATTTGAAAAATCTGGGAAATTATCTGGGAGGGCATAGTTTCAAAGGGACGGTCATCGACTAGGACAAAATCTAATAAAAAATCGAGGCCAAACCTCGATTTTTTGTTATCAGCGTTAATCTAATTCTTTGATCATCCTCTCTAGCTCTTTGAAGATGGCTTTAATTGCTGGTCGGCCGTCGACGTTAGCTAGCCGACCCTGATTACGGTAATAGGCTAAGAGGGGCTTAGTTTGATCGCGGTAGACCTTAAAACGGTTCTTGACAATCTTGATGTTATCATCGGAGCGGCCGGAAGTCTTCCCCCGGTTGATTATCCGTTTTAAGGCTTCGGCTTCGTTTAGCCGGAGATTAATCACGGAGCTAATGGCGGTTTTATTCTTTTTCAGGAATCCATCTAGGGCTTTAGCCTGTTTAATTGTTCGAGGGTAGCCGTCAAAGATGAATCCCGCCCCTTTAATTTTCTTCTGTGCCGCTTTTTCAATCATTTCAATAATCAGGCAATCTGGCACTAATTGGCCGGCATCCTGGCATTTTTTTATCTTGGCGCCTAACGTGCCGTTTTTCAATTCCTGGCGCAATAGCTCGCCGCTAGAAAAGTGGCTTAACCTAAATTTTTTGGCGATGAGAGCCGCTTGTGTGCCTTTTCCGGCGCCAGGCGGGCCAAAGATGATTAGATTCGTCATAATTCAAGACAGGCCTTGCGGCCTGTTGTTTATTCGTCTTCCGATATATCGGGCAGATCAGGCCAGTCGGGTTCACTATCGACCGGCTGCCATTTATTTTCTTCTTTCGTCTTTTTTGATTGGCGACGCCGTTCCTTTCTGCTTTCCGGCGCGCCAGGATTAAGCTTAGGGTTATGCTTGTATAGGCCGATATTCCCAGTTTTTGTTTTATCAGTCTCGTTATCGTAATGGATGTGAGATTGGCTATAAAATTTCTCTATCGATTTCAGATTTGGGTGCCAATTTTTGAATTTTTCTTCTTTCAGTTCATTCTTAGCCGCTTCCGGAGTCTGATTGTCATCCTCTTCTTCCGCTGGAGATTGGTTGCTGTCTAATTCTCGGGCTAATGATTCCCTGGCCTCTTTTAATAATCTTTCTGTCTGGCCGTTAAGCTGTTCAATCGGTGTCTTATTGCCATTAGCATCGATGAAATATCCGGTCTTGTAGTCTGAAGAGGCCTGCAGCTTTTCGGCTCGCGTTTTCCTTGTATAGTCATCCTCGAACTCCTCAGTCGTTACGCGGCCGCCTATATTTCTATTTGGGGTGTATTTCGTCTGGCGTTTAGTGAAGCTTTTGTCGGCTTTATTGATAATTTTGTTTTCCGCCCTAATCAAGCGGTTGAAATTGAAGAGTCCCATAAGAGATTTATTTTGTGCGCCCAGCAGGATTCGAACCTGCGACCATTTGCTTAAGAGGCAACTGCTCTAACCAACTGAGCTACCCAGCCTCTTGATTGGCCCTTACAATCGGGTGCGCCCGGCAGGATTCGAACCCACAACCCCTTGGTCCGAAGCCAAGTGCTCTATCCAATTGAGCTACGGGCGCTACAAAACGCCCGTTTTCTCCAGGATCTTATCCTCAAGATGGGCGTTATATATTATCTTTTACCCTTCAAAGCCTGTTTTAGGTGATAGCCGGTCTTGAACTTCGCCACCTTGACGGCCGGGATGGTGATCCTCTCGTTTGGCTTTTGCGGGTTAACGCCCCCTCGGGCATAACGGACGCGAGACAGGAAGGTCCCGAAGCCAGCAATCGTGACTTCGCGGTCATTCTTGAGCTCCTCGATGATCGTATCGGTCAGGACATCGATCATCTTCTCCGCCTGTTTTTTGTTCAACCCCTCGACATCATGGTAGATTTTGTCGATTAATTGAGCTTTGTTCATATATTTGTATTTTTAGCTTTTTTACGAGTTTTTTAAAACAAATCTTGGTTAACGGGCGTATTCCGTGACCCGCATTTCGCGGATAACGTTGACTTTTATCTCCCCTGGATATTTTAACTCATTTTCTATCTTTTTTGCAATATCTCTAGCCAAATTATATGCTTTAAGGTCGTCGACCTGATTTGGCTCGACAAAAACGCGGATTTCGCGACCAGCCTGGATAGCATAGGCTTTTTCTATGCCTTCGAAGGTTAGAGCGATCTTTTCTAGCTCTTCTAGCCGCTGCAAGTAGTTTTCATAACTGTCGTTCCTGGCTCCAGGACGGGCCGAGGAGATGGCATCAGCTACCTTAACGATGACAGCGATGAGCGTCGAGGGCTTATCATCATGATGAGTTTCAATCGGGGCGATTATTTCCGCCGGCAGATTGTATTTCTTGGCGATGTCACGGCCGATTTCAGTATGGTTGCCCTGGACTTCATGGTCGACAGCCTTGCCGATGTCATGCAGGAGCCCCCCCTTCTTAGCGAGAGTGACATCTGCACCCAATTCTTCGGCTAGCATGGCCGCCAGATGGGAAACCTCAATAGAATGCCTCAGGGCGTTCTGGCCATAGCTGGTGCGGTATTTCAGGCGACCGAGAATCTGGACCAGCTTCGGGTCGAAACCAGTGACCCCGGCCTCATACATAGCCTCTTCGCCCGCCTTCTTAATATCGATAGCAATATCCTTTTTTGCATTTTCAACCGCATCTTCAATCTTAGTCGGATGGATACGGCCGTCTTTTATCAGATAATCCAAGGTTTTTTTGGCGATATGGCGGCGGATTAGTGAGAAGCCGGAAACGGTGATGGCATTCGGAGTGTCGTCGACGATTATCTCGACGCCGGTCATCTGCTCGATTGCCTTGATATTGCGGCCTTCGCGTCCGATGATGCGGCCCTTCATCTCATCATTCGGCAGGTCGACAGTAGTCGTAGTAAGTTCGACGGTGTAATTGGAAACCAAACGTTGCATAGCTATGGCCATCATGTCCTTAGCTCGGTCGTTCATTGTATCTTCCGCGTCATTTTCCAGTTTTTTGATCCTAATCATCAGGTCTTCGGCAACTTTTTCTTCCACGCTCTTTAACAGTATCTCTTTGGCTTCGTTTTGGCTCAGGCCGGAGATCTTTTCCAGCTTAGCGGCCTGTTCTTCCCGGATAGCCTTGATTTTCTCCTTGATTTCTTGGACTTCAGCTACCTTGTCGTACAACTTTTGTTGTTTATCTTGTAGGTCGAGCAACTTTTGGGAAAAGGAGTTTTCTCTCTGTTCCAGCCTTTTTTGCAGCTGGTTTATTTCATTACGCCTGGTCGCTTCTTCCTTTTTCGATTCCTCGATGATCTTGAGGGCTTTGTCCTGGGCCTTTAAGAGTAGTTCTTTTTCTTTGATTTTAGCCTCGTTGATAATCTTGTCGGCTTTTTCAGCGGCATTGTTTATTTTGTTGGCCGCCGATTTCTTAGAGAAAAAATAGCCTACAAAAAAACCACCTACAGCCAAGATTGCGAATAGAACATAATTCAGATATTCCATATTGTTGGGCCGTCTAGAGGAAAGAGGTGGCGGGTAGCATTATTCAGTTTTGAAAAACTATAACCACTGGTGAAGCGTTATCTAAGAAGGCTTGAGGAAAAATTATTTGTATTTTTTTCCGCTAATTTTAAATAAAAATTCAAACAGAGCATAGACAAACAATCTTCGAAAATAAATTTAGCCCTTCCGGCCCGGTGGTTAGTTTTTCAACCTGATTCCTAAAGACCAATTTAATTTAATGTTTTATAAATTTATGACTTTACTTTAGCATTAATTTTTAGGTTTGTAAAGGTTTGATAGAGCCCTTTTTTATTGACTAAATCCCAGTGATAAAGTAATATTTAGTAATAGGCGATATTAATTTTTTCTAATCTAAAATAAATTTATGAACATTTCCGAGCTCGCCCGGATTTTAAGGATCCCGCCCCAAGAATTGCGCGACCTGTTGCCGCAGCTCGGTTTTGCCATCGGCCAGAAAGCGATTAAGGTGGACAATAATACAGCCAAAAAGATTATCAAGGATTGGCCGTTTTTAAGGAGAGAATGGGAGCAGAAGAAGGCCGCAGCGGCCATCAAGAAGCAGGACGAAGTCCTGCCGAAGGAACGAAAAACTATAGCCATCCCGCCGGTCCTGACCGTCCGTGCTTATGCCGAGACGGCCGGTATTCCAGTCAATCGCGTCTTGGCTGAGCTGATGAAGAACGGCGTTTTCACTTCTATCAACGAAAAAATCGATTTCGATACGGCCTCGATCATCGGCGAGAACCTTAACCTGGAAGTCAAACAAGCGGAGAGCCAAGAAACTGAGAATACCCAGGAAGACAAGAAGCTAGAGGCGATATTGGCGGGCGAAGATGAGAAAGATTTAGTCCCTCGGCCGCCAGTTATCGTTGTCATGGGGCATGTCGATCACGGCAAGACGAAATTATTAGACTCCATCCGTAATACTAATGTCATTGCCGGGGAGGCTGGCGGTATAACCCAGCATATCGGCGCCTATCAGATTGTTCGCAAAGGGCAGACGATCACTTTTATTGATACTCCGGGGCATGAGGCTTTCACTGCCATGCGGTCACGTGGAGCTAAAGTCGCTGATATCGCGATCTTGGTAGTCGCTGCCGACGATGGCGTCAAGCCCCAGACCGTCGAGGCTTTCCGCATTATTGAAGCGGCTAAGATCCCGTATATCGTCGCGATGAATAAGATTGATAAGCCAACGGCTGATATCAACAAAACGAAGCAGGAGTTGTCTACCCAACTGAATATCACTCCGGAAGATTGGGGCGGCAAGATTATCTGTGCGCCGATTTCCGCCAAGGATGGCATAGGGATTGAAGACCTCCTAGATATGGTGCTCTTAGTAGCGGAAACTGAAGCCAAGAACTTAAAAGCCAATCCGCAGGCTGATGCGGCCGGGACAGTGGTCGAATCGAACGTCGATAAGGCAGCTGGACCGCTAGCCACTATCTTAGTCCAGAATGGAACTTTGCAGGTTGGTGACCAACTTTGTTTTAATGATATCATCTATGGCAAAGTGAAGTCCTTGAAGAATTACAAAGGCGAAGATATCCAGACAGCCGGGCCGTCAACGCCCGCCAAGATTCTAGGCTTGAAGATCTCGCCGGCTGTCGGCGATATCCTGAATGTCGGGGAAGGCGAAAAAGTGAGAGTCAAGAAGATAAAGGTCAATTCCCAGGCTGCCGATGTTTTGCCGGTAGCGGCCGAGGAGAGCGCTGATGACAGTATCCCCAAGGTGAACCTGATAATCAAAGCCGATTTCTTGGGTTCGGCCGAAGCGATCGAAGAATCCCTCTTGAAGCTTAATAACGAGAAAGTTAAGGTCAGGATAATCAGCAAAGGTTTGGGCTATATCACCGAAGGTGACGTTAAGCGTGCCGAAGATTCGGGTGCCAAGATTCTCGGCTTCAACGTCCGGATGTCACCGGCCATTGAGAATCTAGTTCGGGAGAAGAGAGTGACAGTAAAGATTTATTCCATAATTTACGACCTGATAAAATACATCAAAGAGGAGATGCAGCTGCTCGTCAAGCCGGAAATAAATCGCGTGGAGCTAGGACGCCTTAAGGTCCTAGCCGTTTTCCGGACGGAAAATAACAGCCAGATCGTCGGCGGTAAGGTCCTTGATGGCGAAATCAGGAATAACAGTCTGATTGACGTTCGTCGCAATGACGCTTCGGTAGTTTCCGGACGCCTGACTAGGCTGCAGTCCGGCAAACAGGACGTCGAGTCGGTTGCCAAGGACCAGGAAGCCGGGTTGAAATATGAAGGCAAGCCGCTCGTCCAGGTTGGTGATATCCTGCAGGTTTATCAAGAAGAGAGGATCGTCGATAAGATATAGGATCATGAATGCCGATCGTCGAATCGGTTTCAGCCATATGCCCAATATCAATAGATTGAATGAAGAGATGCTGGCCATCCTAGCGGAGGCGGTTAACCGGGAAGTCGGCTTACCCGGCGCCCTCATTACCGTCACTTTTGTCGACTGCTCCCCGGATTTGAAACAAGCCCGGGTCGGCTTCTCCGTCTTGCCAGATAATTTAGCCGGCACAGCTCTCCGAGCTTTGGAACAGGCTAGCGGAGAACTGGTTCCTTTTTTGAGGAAAAGGATGAGATTGCGCCAAGTGCCGCATTTGCTTTGGGAATTCGATGCGACCGAAAGAGAGGCGGCGAAAATAGAGAAATTGATTGCTGGCATCGATTGAACTGTAAGCCAAACCCTGCTAAGTGGAAGGGAGTCCAGGGAAGTCTGGACTTTTTTATTGCTTTAATCTAGAATATCCGGTTATGGATCTAAATGAAAAATTCCAATTAGCCTATCAGAAACTCTTAGGGGCCGAAAATATCCTACTTGTTGGCCACACCTCTCCTGATGCCGACGCTCTGTCATCGATTGGTGCCTTGGTTGAAATCATCCGGCCGTTAGGGAAGAATTTCCAAGCCTATGCGCATAATAAGCCGGCTGGCGCGTATGACTTCATCCCGAACGAAGACTTAGTCGTTACCAGGGAACCGGAGGATTTGCAAATTTTCGACTTCATCTTTATTCTGGATTGCGGCTCGATTTCCCGAACCGGGCTGGAAAGCCAGCTACGGCGCCTTATAGCTATTACTCAAGAAGGGAATATCAGCCGTCGGCCGTATATTGTCGAATTCGATCATCATGAGCCGCAGGAGAGTTACGCCGATTTAGAGGTACGCCTGGCCGACAAGGCTTCGACGACAGAAATAATCTATCAGTTTTTGAAAGCTAATAGCTTGCCGGTTACTAAGGTTCTGGCTGATTGTATCCTAACCGGACTCATGACTGACACGGGTAATTTCTTGCACGCTAATTCTTCCCGTGAGGCCTTAGCCGTCTCTTCCGAGATGCTGCTAAGCGGCGCTTCCTTGCCAAAAATAATCAATAAGACTATTCATAATAAGAGCCTGTCGGCTTTGCGGGTTTGGGGGCGGATATTGGAGAATATGGTTTTTAATCCAGAAACCGGCCTGGTCTCTTCCGCACTTACAGTCGAAGAGCTAGACGAGCTTCTTCCGCCCGAGGAAAGGGAACAACATGCCGACCTATTTAGCGATGTAGTTTCCTTCTTGAGCTATCTGGCCGGGGTGCGGGCCGCCCTTCTTTTAAGAGAAGAGAAGGGCCGCGTAAAAGGTAGTTTACGGACGAATTACGATGATATCGATGTTTCCCGGATCGCCAAGTATTGGGGCGGTGGCGGCCATAAAAAAGCGGCCGGATTTTCCTTGGCCGGCCGCTTGAAGCGGACAAAAAGCGGTTGGGGTGTCATTAAAACGGAACGATTCAGCCATTAGCCTTTTTTTGGTGTTTTTCCCGCCATTCCTTTATCTTTTTATGATCGCCAGATAGCAACACCCGCGGGACAGCATATTTTTTCCCGCCGGCTTGGAAGATTTCCGGCCTGGTGTATTGCGGGTATTCGGTAACGCCAGCCTTCGAATGTGATTCCTCGATGATGCTCTCCTGGTTGCCTAGGACGCCGGGGAGTAGGCGGGTTATCGAATCGATTATCATAAGCGCCGGCAATTCGCCGCCAGTCAGGACATAGCTGCCAATCGATATCTCTTCGTCGATGAATTCCTTAATTCTATGATCGACGCCTTCATAGCGGCCACAGATAAGGACGATATCGTCCAGCTTCGAATACTTCCGGGCCAAAGCCTGGTTCCAAGTCCGGCCGCTGGCTGATAGCAAGATAATCTTTTTTCGGGCTGGCTTAGTCTTGGAAATCCTCTTCCTTATGTCTTGGGCAGCTTTGTAAAGCGGTTCGATCTTCATTAACATGCCAGCGCCGCCACCATAAGGAGTGTCATCGACGCTACGGTGCCGATCCATCGTCCAATCGCGCAGGTTGTAGGTTTTGATCTTTATAGCCTTCTTGGTTAGGGCGCGTTTCAGGATGCCCTCGGCGAGGTAGGAATCAAACATCTGAGGGAAGATGGTAAGAAGATGAAAAGTCATATTGCAAAGTTATTAATACCATTATAACAAAAAAGCCACGCTTAAGAAATTGTGGCTTTTTTGTTTATTCAATTTTTTTTGAACTTAGATTTTTAAATCATCGATCGCGGAAGTGTCGATATCTTCCCGGCGATTGTCGCCTCGGCGATTGCCGCCTTCCGGATCATAGATCTTCAGGTTGACGCGAGAATTATTCTTGGCGCCGACGATCTTCAGCAGGGTGCGGATCGCTTGCGCGGTCTGGCCCTTGCGGCCGATAACGTAGCCCATATCCGCCGGGTTGATCTTGAGGGTCAAAAGGACGCCTCTTTCATCGATCGTGCGGTCTACGACTACATCGTTCGGGTTGCCGACGATGCTCTTCACGACAGTTTCTAAAAACTGCTTGTCTTGATCTACCATACGTTTTTGTTTCGTCTTTCGGACCTTGACGGTTTTAGCCGGTCAAAGGGGAAAGAATTTATTAAATGACTGCTTTTGCAGCTTATTACTAATTATAACACAAATTCAGCATTTGTCAAGGTTTGTTTAGGCCTGGACATTATCAGCTGGCACTTCGGTCGCCTCAGCTGGCGTTTCCGGCGCAGCCTCAGGGGCAGGAGTCGGCTCTTTGGCTGCTTTCTTATCCGCTTTGGCTTTTATCTGGGCCAAGCGCTTCTCGCTCGTTTTCCCGGCCTTGGGGCTGGCCGTCATCTTGCCGGCGATGACTTTCTTGCCGACCAGGATATTATTGACCGTCGTGGTCATCTGGGCACCCTTGGATAGCCAGTAATTGATGCGTTCGGCCTTGGCTACTAATTCCTTGGAGTGGGGGTTATAGGAGCCCAGGATTTCCAAGACGTCTCCGTACGGATCGCGGGTTTTTTCCGAGATTACCAAGCGGAATAGCTTGTTGTTGGTTTTTCCGATTTTGGATAGTTTGATCGCTAACATAGTTTTTTTCGGTATTATTTTATATTGGAGAATAATAACTTAACATCAGACAAAAGTCAATTCCGGCTAACAAGAGCGTTAGACTCTCGGCTGGCGATTACCGGAACCGAAGCGGCTCGGTCGGCTCGGTCCGCGACGATCGCCGCTTGGCCGTCCGCCGAAACTGGGCCGTCCGCCAAAATTAGAACCATTAGATTTTCCTTTTTCATCTTTCCAGAGGTCAGCATTCTCTGGCAGTCCTTTCATCGTCAGGTTAATGCGTCCCTGGTCATCGATTTCCTTTATCTTGACTGTCACTGAATCGCCGATATTCAGGAAATCGCTCGGCCTCTCGATGCGGTAGGGAGCCAATTCGCTGACATGGACCATACCGTCCTGGTTGGCATTTAGAGAAACGAAAGCGCCGAAGTCCAGCATGCGGACCACCTTGCCCTTGATGATTTCTCCGGCTTCGAAGACATGGACGATCTCCTTGACTTGGCGGACAGCTTCATCAACCTTGGCGGCATCAGTACCACAGATCATGACTAAGCCGTCATCTTCGATGTCGATGCTGACGCCAGTCTCATCAATAATGCGATTGATGACTTTGCCGCCCGGCCCGATGATAGCGCCGATTTTTTCGGGATCGACGTTAAAGCTGATAATGCGCGGTGCATATTTCGACAATTCGGGGCGGGGGGCTGGGATCGCCGTTTTGATTACGCCTAGTATCTGGTTAAGGGCTGCGCGGCCCTGGGTCAAGGTTTTGGTAATTATCTCTTCGGTCAGGCCATCGGTCTTGGTATCAAGCTGGATAGCGGTCAAGCCGGAGTCAGTGCCAGTAATCTTGAAATCCATGCCACCTTCACCGTCTTCTAAGTCCTGGATGTCGGTTAGAACTTCCCAGCGGCTCATGTCGGCGCTAGAAGCTAAACCCATGGCAATGCCGGCAACCGGTTTCTTGATCGGAACGCCGGCGTCCATTAAGGCTAAGGATGAAGCGCAGGTTGAAGCCATAGACGAGGAACCATTGGAACCGAGAGTTTCACTAACTAGCCGGACAGTATAGGGAAATTCATCCCGGGCCGGAATCATCGGCAGGAGAGCTTTTTCCGCCAAGGCGCCATGGCCGATTTCGCGCCGGCCAGTGCCCCTTAGAGGTGAGGCTTCGCCGACGGAATAGGGCGGGAAATTATAGTGATGCATGTAACGTTTTTTACTCTGGCCCTCTAGGCCTTCCAAAGACTGTTCTAAACCCGGCGCGCCCAAAGTAACGATTGACATGACCTGAGTTTCGCCACGAGAGAAGAGGGCAGTGCCGTGATCGCGGGGTAAGATGGCGACTTCGGCTGATAAAGCGCGTATTTCATCCAGGGCCCGGCCGTCTACCCGGCGCTTATCATCCAAGATTGAACGGGTTATTTCTGCCTCAATCATTTCCTCAGCAAGTTTTTTTATTATGAAATGCCGTTTTTCGGCACTGAGGCTTTGGGCAACTAAATATTCGTCCAGTTGCTCCTTGATAGCGCCGACCGCCGCCTTCCTTTCGCCCTTAGTATAATATACTTTATCAAACAGGATGCGTTTAATATTTTCCTTCAACCAAGTTTCGCCGATTTTAAGCAATGATTCTTTTTCTTCCTCAGCTTTTAATTCTTCAGCCGTTTTTGTCTTTTTTGAGGTAGCCGCCTTCTTGGGCGCTATTTGGCTTTTGAGCTCATTGATTAATTCGATCGCGCCTTGCATTTCTTTCTGACCGGCCAGGATCGCTTTTAACATAGTATCTTCCGGCACTTCGTTGGCGCCAGCTTCGATCATAATCGTTTTTTTGGTAGTTCCGGCGACGATCAGATCTAAAGAGCTTTTCGCCTGTTCTTCATAGGTTGGGTTGAAAACGAATTGGCTATCAATCAAGCCGACGCGGATGCCGCCAATCGGGCCGTTCCAAGCCAAGCCGGAGATAGAAAGAGCGGCTGAGGCAGCGATAAGAGCAACAATATCGTGATCATTTTCTTGATCGACGGCGAGTACGGTAATAATAACTTGGACATCGCGGTTATCCCCCGTTGCGAATAAGGGACGGATAGAACGGTCGATCATCCGGCCGGTCAAGATTGACTGGTCGGTCGGTCGGCCTTCGCGCTTGATCCAGCGCGAGCCCTTGATGATGCCAGCCGCATATAGCTTCTCTTCGAATTCAACCATAAGAGGGAAGAAATCAATTCCTTCCCGCTCGGTTTTGGATTGGACGACCGTGGCCTGGACCACGGTTTCGCCGTATTGGACCCAGACGGCAGCGTCAGCCTGTTTGGCGACGCGTCCGGTCGTGATCTTGAGAGGGCGGCCAAGCCACTCTCCGGTAAATGTTTTTTCCATAATTTTGGTGTCTGGCCGCTAAATTACAGGACTGTAGACAAGCTGGAGAGCTCTTACAGTACTATCTATTTAACGGTCAGGTTTGTTTTATTTTTAATTTTTAAATTAACGTCCCAACAGGAATTTACGGCTGCTGCTTAGATCTATAAAATCATCCGTTTCTTCAATTAGACGGGAAGAGCAGGTCTTGCGGAAAGCCATCACTTCTACCAGGCAGCCTTTGTTATTCTGCAAATAGGAGACGAGAGGGATATAATCGCCATCGCCAGAGACCAGGACGATAACGTCCAGCTTATCAGCCAGCTTGATAGCATCAATAGCGATGCCGACATCCCAATCGGCCTTCTTGTTCCCGCCGGCGAAGATTTGTAGATCCTTCATCTTAACCTCGAAGCCTTGTTGGCCCAGAGCCTCGATGAACGGCGCCTCTTCCTTGTTTTCTGTCCGGATAGCATAAGCAGTGGCCCGGATAAGTTTCCGGCCGGCCACTGCTTTAACTAAAATCTCCTTAAAGTTTACCTTTTTGCCGTAAAGATTTTTGGCAGAGTGGTACATGTTAGACACATCTACCAAAATGCCCACCCTTTGTTCTTGGTGTTTAATCATCATAATTACTTATTTTCTTCCAGGATATCTTCTTTCGGTTCAGCACCCTCATCTTCCGGATCGATGTATTTTTTCTCCTTTTTCTTCTCTTCTTCCTCTTCTTCCATTAACTTCTGGGCGATTTTAAGCTTCAGCTTATCAGCTAGTTCCTTGAATTGGGCCTCGCTTTCCTTCTGCAGGTATTTGAGGAGTTTGCGTCTTTCTCCCACCTTCTTCAATAGGCCGCGGCGGGAAGAGAAATCATGCTTGTGATTCTTTAAGTGCTCCGTCAGTTCCTTGATCTCTTCGGTTAGGATAGCAATCTGGACCTGGGGCGAACCGGTGTCGGTTTCGTGGACGCGGAATTTTTTAATAATCCGTTCCTTAGCTTTTTTGTCTAACATAGTTCTTGAGCCCAATCCGAGAAGCGGTCAAAGCGTTCCGCATCCCAGAAAGAGCGCGTTAATATTAATAATACGCTTATTTCAAAGCATTGATTTTTTTCATCAATCGGGATTTTTTGCGGCTAGCCGTATTCCGGCTAATCACGCCTTTCTTGGCGGCCTTGTCAATCGCTTTCATGGTCTGGCCGAGACTCTCCTTAACTTTCTTGTCGCTAGACTTAATTTGCTTTAGATTAGCCTTGATTAGGTCTTTCATCTTGTCAGACACTTTCTTGTTAGCAGCTTTCCGCTTGACGTTTTTGCGTAATTCTTTAGCTGCCGATCTCTTGTTTGGCATACAGTGTTTCCTAAAAATGTTTATTAATTTAAAAGTATAGGGAGCAACCTATACTATTGCTAGGATGATATTAACATAATAATAAATAAAAATCAAGGGTCTGG
>CAYOKE010000017.1:0-17221 GCA_964404515.1 uncultured Gammaproteobacteria bacterium
AAACCCCGGCTCAGATGATTAGCTAGTGTTTCCAAGGTGCTGATTAGATAACGTACCATTGAAAAACTCTAACCCTACGGGGACAAAAAACAGCCTGCTTTTTCGAGACAGGTTGTTTTTCTTTTACCTTATGCTTTGGCCGATTACTTTTCTTCCGCAAAGGCGACAATATAGTTATGGCCGTATTTCTTAGCGCATTTCGGGCAATAGGCATAATGGAAATAGACCTTCCCGAGCTGCCTTCCCTGGCGTTTAGCCTCGGCTTCGACTTCCTTATAGAACTTCGGGATGGCTTGATACGGGCCATCGAAGACGCGGCTAAAAAAATTACCGGAAATCTCTACTTTCTCCAGACCTGGCACCTCCTTAGTCACGGTCATATACGCCTCTGATTTCCAGGGTGAAGGATCATAGAAGAGCCCGAGGAATTCGCTGGCCGGCGGCATAGCGCCAGCCGCTTCAATCTGGGCGCACATCCGGGGATAGACTTTACCCATATTAAGCGGCATATGAAAGAGCTGCCGTATATAGCCGCGGACAAAGAGCTTTTTGTCCCAATGCTGCTGCTTGTTATCCCAAAGCGCGGGATTGAACTCTTGGCAGCAAATATCCTTGTTTTTCTCATCAGGCATAGATTTGAAAGTTATGTTTATTTAATATTTTAGACAAATAACCGACTAATCTGTACTCCTTCAGCTCGCTGCCCTTCAACCAATGATAATCCGAATGATCCTTCTGGTTGAGTTTTATCTTTCCGCCGACGCTACGTCCCGCGAAGATTAAGCGGACAAACTGTTCGTCCTTTTTCCGGTCGACATTGGCAGTATAGGCGAAGAGTTCCAAAGAAGCCGCCGTTAAACCCGTTTCCTCCTTGATCTCCCGGATGACCCCCCGGAGTGGATCCTCATGGCGGTGCAAGGAGCCACCGGGGATATCCCAGAGACCGGGTAATGTTTTCTCTTTGGCCGATCGCTTCAAGATCAGAATTTCTCTGCGGGAATTGGATATCAAGGCATGGACGATCAGCTGAGACATAGTTTTTATTTGTTGATAATTTTTAATAGCCCCTGAAAACTCTTGACCCCATTCTTCAAGACCGCCATATATACCCGATAGCCGGAAATTTCTAGCCCTCGGGCTTTCGCCTGGCTCTTCAGTTTTAGGATCAATTCTTTCTTCGCCGGCGTCAGGTTCTTCCAGATATACCGGGCCAGGCTTTCATGTCGGGGATCCTCCTTAGATACGAACCAGATATCAATCTTCCATTTTCGGCCGCGGAACCTGGTCTTCAAGCCTACATAGTAATAGGGCAGGAAACCGGGATGGAAATGGGAAGCGAAATCATAAAATAGATAGCCACGAAAATAGTCTTTCTTTATCAAACGGTTGAACGCTTCCAGGCTGAGCTTCTTAGTCATCTTCAAGTTGACGACGTCAACATCAATATCGCCGTCAACCATCAAATCGAGGCTGTAGCTGCCGTGGATGGAGACCTCTCCATACCGTCTCAGGAACTTCAAGACGCCGGATTTTTCTAGGAGTGCATCCGCTTCACGATGCAATTTTTGAGAAAGATTGTTCAGATTGCTAGACATAGCTTAAACTTTATAATTACTCAACAGCTTCCTGATCAACTGATATTCCTTAACGACCAATTTCCCAGCTTGAGGCAACAACTTGATATCGCGCCAATCCCTTTCTAACTTGGCTAGATCATCCGCCACCATCTGTTCCAGGCTATGACGCGGGTGAAACTTGAAATAGGTGAAATAGAAGATGCTCCCAAAATGAGACATAGTATCAGCCACAGCCACTACCTTCTCCTCTAAAGCTTTCGGCCGATAGGGGGTGCTGTTGCGATGGCAGATAATACACTTCTTTATTTTCTCCAACTCCTCCCCGCTTATCTTATAACTACTCAGAAAGTTCTCGGCGATTTCCGCGCCGCGGATGTGGTGGTTAGCTTTCACTGCCAATATTTCCTGGCCGTTTTTAGCATAGTAATGAGCAATGTCATGCAGCCAACAAGAGATGATGACAATCTGGCGGTTGGCTTGCGGATAGAGCCGGAGCAGCTTACCGGCATAGACTATAACTTCTTTTTGGTGGAGGTTATAGAACCAGAGCCAGCCGTTCCTGGCGGCCAGGCTCCTGACTTTTCTCTGGGCATCATTGGTTATTTTCTTGAAGATGTGTTCGGTCATATTATCCTTTCTCCCCCTTCACCCGCGCCTTAAAATAGGCGCAGTAATCGCAATCTTCACCGGACGCAGGCAAATGGTCGCCTAGCAAGCATTTATGGGCGTCTTTAATCGCTTTCTCAACCCAGGAATCGTTACCAGTGTAGGGGATGATCTTAATATCAAATTCAAGCTTGCCG
This sequence comes from uncultured Gammaproteobacteria bacterium, assembly GCA_964404515.1. GTDB lineage: Bacteria > Patescibacteriota > Patescibacteriia > Patescibacteriales > UBA12465 > UBA12465. Next base: position 2,381 of record CAYOKE010000017.1, read on the forward strand.
TCAAAAGCTTCCCGGTCGGTCCGGCCGTTGCAGTAGACGAAGTAGCCGGTATCAGAAACCTTGAAGCCGTTACGGCGCAGGAGCCATTGGTAGACTTCCATCTGCCGCTTATAGCCAATCTGCCAATCGGCGTCAAGGTTGACTTCCGTCTCTTTGCTGGTCGACTTATAATCGACGACGTAGATGTTGCCAACCTTATCTGTCCAAAGGTCGTCGACTGCACCGGTAATGACCAGGTTAGTCGGTTGGTGGTGGAACTGGACGCCTTGGAAGTTCTCCCGCCATTCATCCAGCCGCTCATGGGCAAAAGGCACTAAATCGAGACCGTAGGCTTTCATGAGCGGATGAGCTTTCTGCTTGGCGCGCTGGATATCGAATTCCTTCTTGAGTAGGGTGTCGACAGCTGAATTAAGGCTGAAAGGAAAACCGGGCGGCTGACTTATCCCTAATCGGCGGTCGAGATAGAAACAGCGTGGGCAGTTCAGGAAAAGGTCGAGCTTGGAACGGCTGACCTTGAACGGCTCCTTGGCGCCAGGCACGAAAAGGTTACGACTACGATTAGGCTTATAGTATTGGGACATATTGATAATTATAGCATAAAGGCGGGTTTGGACATAAAAAATGGGCTATTTCGCAAAATAGCCCTTTTAATAACGAAAATCTCAATCAGTCAGGTTCAAGGAGCTACCAGGAGCTTATGCGGTCTAAATAGGCCGCGGGAAATTATTTCCAACCGGCCGGAAGACGTCGTATGGCCCACTACCTGCGCCCTAATGCCGTCTTTCTCGCCCCCCCCTGATGTCTCCGGCACTATGAAGGCCATGCCCAGCCCGCCATGGAAGGTGCCATACATCTCCTCGTCTCGAAGCCAATCTGAGTCAGAATCAAGGCTACAAGATATTTCCTGAGCTTGATAGAGAAGTTCTGTCAGGGGCGGCATATTGTTCAAATAAGCCCCGATGCCTGATGGCAAGCTCTCTCCGAGCTTCGCCTAGACTTCTTCACCTGTAGGTCGTTCCGGACCGCGGAAATTTCCGGAATCATGCGGCACTATTACCACCGCCGGACAATTGTCATGGCTGTTGAAACTTGCTTTTTTCGCCAGGCGCGACACTTCGTCGCCCGGATCGATTACTTCTTTTCTGTATTCATCCAGTGCTAAAAAATTTTAACTGTTTCTACTAATTTTTGGATCTTTATGTTATTTTCTTATCAACAAACGGAACAATATATTAGATAATTAGAGATAAAAAGCAATATCAGGCTTTAGTCTTCCTCCGCCCCCGCAATTGCCCACAGGCAGCCTTGATATCCGCTCCGAAGCTCAGGCGGACGGTCGCCGGCACGCCGTTTTTCTCTAGGATATCTTGGAACTTCTCGATCCTTTCCCGACTCGAGGGCTTGAAGCGACCGGTCGGGTTATACGGGATCAGGTTGACGAGATAGAGCGGCTTCTTCAGGAGCTTAGAGAGAGCGAGCGCGTCTTCGTCACGGTCGTTTATGTCTTTAAGCATCAAGTATTCGAACATCACCCGCCGGCCAGTCTTCTTAATATAGTTATCGACGGCGAGAAGGATTTCGCGCAAGGAATATTTCTTGGCGATTGGCATCAGGTCGCGACGCAAACTGTCATTCGCGGCGTGGAGAGAGATCGCCAGGTTTATCGCCAGCTTCTCGCCAGCCAGGCGTTTGATACCTTCGACGATGCCGGCAGTCGAGACGGAGAGGCGGCGGGCACCGATATTCATGGTCTCCGGGTTGTTTAAGAATTTCACGGCCTTTATAAATTCGGGATAGTTTAAGAAGGGTTCGCCCATGCCCATGAAGACGATGTTATCGATCTTCCCGTCTTTCCCTTCCGCTTTCAGCCGCCGGGCCCAGAAGACCACTTGTTCGACTATCTCTTCGGCTGCCAGGTTACGTCGGAAGCCGAAACTACCGGTAGCGCAAAAGGTGCAGCCTAGAGGACAGCCAGCCTGGGAAGAAATGCAAACCGTATTTCTCTCTTTCTGCCTAATCAGGACCGTCTCTACGGCCTCGCCGTCGGCGAAGACGATAAGAGCCTTCTCGCTCCCTTTTGTCCCGGTTCCCGCGGCGACTTCAGCCTTGATTTCGAGCGGGCATTCTTCGCTCAGCCGGGAGCGCAAAGCTTTAGGCAAACTGGAAATCTCATCCCAATCGGAAACGAAATCCTGCCAGAGCGCCTGGTCTATCTGACGATAGCGGTATTTCGGCTCAGCCGCCAATACCTTGTTGAGATTTTTCAGATCCATCTTTATTGCTTCTTATGTAAAGTTATCATGACAATCTCGCTCCGGGCGGAAGTACGCATCGGCGGGCCCCAAGTCCCGACGCCAGCGTTCACGATGAGCGAAAAATCGCCGTCTTCAAATAACCCATAACTATAGCCCTTAAACGCCAATTTGGCAACATAGTTGAAAGGCCAAACCTGGCCGTCATGGGTATGACCGGAAAGCTGCAAGTCGATGCCGGCTGACTTCGCCAGTTCGGTATTCTTCGGAACATGGAAGAGCAGGATGCTCGGACTGGCCTGGCTATAGCCGACCTGCTGCAATATCGCCTCCTCCAAGTCGAAATCACTGATAAAAGAATAGTTGATGCCAATGATCTGTAAGCCGTCTACGACCACCAGCTTGTTATCAAGGACAGTAACCGGATTGCCTTGTAAGAGGTTAATGACTCGGTTGAAGCCAAGGTAGAGGTCATGGTTGCCGAAGGAATAGTATATCCCCCGCGGGGCATGGAGACTATTGAAATGGGGCTGCAGCCAGCTGAAATCCGCTTCCATACCGTCGAAGAGGTCGCCGGTGATGAAAACCGCCTCCGGCTTGAGGTCATTTACTTTCTTGACCAGGCGGGGGAAAAAGCGTTCACGATAGACCGGGCCGAGGTGGACATCGGAAATCTGGACGACCCTTTTCTCTTCCCAAGCCGCCGGCAAATCTTGGATATAGACGTCATAGGCTGTGACCTTCGGGTACCAAGCGCGGTAGACGCCGATGATTGAAACCAGGCAGGCGCCGACAAAGAACACTAGTTTCAAGACAAGTGGAGGAATCGGAAAATCAAAAGCCAAGCTGGTCGCCTTGAGCAGCAAGACGACAATCAACATGACTCCAAAATGCCCTAGGAGACCGACCCAGAAACCGGCCATGATATAGTACCAGCGGGTGAAAAGGTTATCCCATTTATGGATGAGGTACGAAGCGGCAACCGTGCTTAGAAAGAGGAATAATATTATGGCCGCGGTCACAATCCGGCCGGATACGGTCGAGATGCCTAAAAGCCTAATTGTGGTATACCACATCAGGGCGTGGCCCAGAAGGAGGATTAGGACGGAGACGGCGACAAAGATTAATTGCATCATATTTAGCGATTTAGAATACTACATTGTCCTTATGGAGATACCTCTCGGTTCGGGCAATGACCTTCTTAAAAGATATTGTGGTAACGATTATTTTCGTATTCATAATAAACGAATTATTTTCTTAACCCCCCTATCAACCCTTGATAGAATTCCAGGTTATTCAAGCTAGCCAACTTCTGGCCCAGGGGTTCCTTCAAGCGGAACAGGTGGTGGAGATAGGCGCGGGTGTGGCCCTTCAACTCGCCTAAGCGGCTCTTGGAGTTGATAGCCTTTAAATCAGAGCTGAAGCGGGAATTATTGATATTAGCGACCGAATACTGACTGCCTTTTCCGGCCAGAAATAGGCGTCCGTGCCGGCCTTCCCTGGTCGGGATGACGCAGTCGAACATATCCCAACCCATCTTAGCACAGCGACGGATGTCCTCCGGCGTGCCGATACCCAGAGCGAAACGCAAAGCATCTTCCGGGATGAAACTAGCCGTCTTCGCTAAGACTTCGGCTAAGAACTTCCCGTCCTTATCGACTGGCCGGGCACCAAAGCCGTAGCCGTCAAAACCGATTTTCACTAATTCACGGGCACAATATTCGCGTAGGTCGATCTCTGCCCCGCCTTGGATGACAGCAAACAGGAGGGGTCGCTTGGCCCCGGAAAGATGGCGCCGTTTTAATTGGCGTCCGTATTCTGCCTTGCAACGCTTAGCCCAAGCGATGGTCCTGGCGACCGCTCTTTCCAGATCGGGACGGGAAAAATCGTTCGGAGGGCAGTCGTCCAAGCAGACCATCATGTCGACGCCGAGAGCGAACTGGATTCGGATTGATTTCTCAGGCGTAAGCTCATGACGCGAGCCGTCGAGAGGCGAACGGAAGATTACTTTCTCATCCGTGATCTTCCCTAATTTCCTATTCTTATGGATCAGGGAAAAAACCTGGTAGCCGCCCGAGTCGGAAAGGAGCGGACCATCCCAGGCCATAAACCTATGCAGGCCGCCAGCCTTCTCAATGACGCCTAGGCCGGGCTGGAGATAGAGATGAAAGGTATTGACGACGAGCGCTTCCGTTCCTGTCCTTCGCACCGCCTCGTTATCCGTCAACTTGACGAAGCCGCGCGTTGCGTCCGGCATGAAGAAAGGCGTGCGCAAAGAGCCATGGATAGTCTTGAGCTTCCCGTGACGGATGCCGGATCGGCCGGTCGCCAATAGCCGGAAGCTAGTTGCGGTCTTTCTGGTCTTAGGCATAGGTATCGTTATTGTACTTTCCCTGAATTATTCAAGCCGGCGATATCGTCATCTTCCAGTTTGGTCGTCTTCGGCTCGCTCTTCTTAGTGACCGTCTCTTTGGTTTCCATATCGGTCGCACTCACGACCGAGCCGGGCGAAAGTACCAGGATCTTATCGCGATCCGATTCAGCCGGCGTAAGGCTGATATTAAATTGGGCATCGGCGCGATAGACGGAAACCGGCAGGCGGCCGATTTCCCAGATCACTTGCCGGCTCGCCGAATCATAGCTCAGGTTACCGACATTAGTCGCGGCCTTGCCGTCCCAATCGACATAGGCGGGGAGGTTGAAGACGACACGGGCATCGGATAGTTCATGCAGGTTATTCTTAACGATCCAATCGACGCAGAAACTGGATTTTTCGCCGACCTTAGGTGGCAGCGGGCCGGAACCGACCGGAATATTGTTATCGTCGAAATAGCGAATCTGCTCGCTAAGCGACAGATCGCTGTTGATACGACCCACGATGATATTGCTCTTGTTCCCATCGCCAGAAACCGTCTTATTATCCACGGAATACTGGCCGTAGGCCGTAACCGTCAATTTCTTCCCTAGGTCGCTTTCTTGGAACGGTTTCAAATTTAGAGAAAAGCTTATCTCCCCTTCGTCCCCAGGCTTCACCTCTGCCAGCTCCGAGACTTCATTTTTCGTCCAAATCAAAGTGTTCCCATTGCGTAATTCGCCGCCCTTCTCGTTGCGTAGGCTCTTCCAATCTAAGAAATCACCATCTAGGGCGGCCATAATAACGACGTCCTTATAAGCACTATCCCCTTTGTTGCTGAAGGTCAGGGTATAGTTGAGGGCCTGGCCGAAATTTACCGCGCCGTCAGATTTTGAACCGTTCAGGAACAAGGTCAGGTTGAGATCGCTTTTCACGATCTCCGGCTTCAAGCTCTTTTCCCAGAAAATATAGGCTTGGCCGTCAGCGGTCTTCTTCTCTAAGCGGACGCTGATCGCCATATCGGCTGAAGCCACTTTAATCCGATATTTCAAAGGCACTTCTTGGCGACCGATTTCCTGATTCAGACCGCTCACCTGCCAGCTAGCACCGCCGGTCTTGGTGACGGCAATTTTCTTGGCCCCCTTATCTACACTGGTCGCTTCGGTCGTCGTCGCTACCCAGGCATTAGTCTCGGCCGGCAAGGAAAAGCTGATATTGAAATCGCCCAGGCGATTATCCTTGATATCGGAAAAGACTAGCGTCAGGTCGTTGTCCTGGCCCAGGAAAGCCATGTTGGAACCAGTAAGATCGGCGCTGAAGCCTGGACCATCCATGATCGTCGAGGCGGAAGCCTCCTTCTTGAATTGGCTGGAATAGTTCTGAGGGGCGTAGCTCAAATGGGCGGAAACGATATTGGCGGAATCTGGCAAGCTGATCAGCTGACCAGTGATAGTCAGTTCCCCGTTGCCGCCCGGCGCCAAATCCGGCAAGTTCCAACCATAATTCCCACTTTGCGGATTAGCTGAAGCGCCAGCGAAGATAAAATTCGACGGGTACTGCATCTCGAGACGCAATTGCGACAGGGTAAGCTGGGTTGGGTTGTGATATTCGATAGTATAGGAAAACTCCTCACCGGCTAAGACTTTTTCCGGTGCTTTCACTTTCAATTCCAGGGCGGTCAGGTCGGTATTATAGGCGAAAAGGTAATAATAGGCGAAATAGGCGGCAATCCCCAGCAGCAAGAGGACTAGCAATTTACGGAACCAGCGGACCAGGAAAAAGGTCTTTTTCTTGGCCCTCAAGGTCTTGACATTGATAAGCGCGCCTTTCTTGTCGCGATAAATCTCCGAAAGATTATCCTCGATCTCCTGCTGCCGCCTTTCTTTCTTGACAATCCGCTCGAAGCTGGCGACTTCCTTGTCTGTCGGCAAAGGCCGCTCAACAAAAGCGGACAAGCCGGAAACTTCTTCCCGCCTGGTGTGCAATATCCTTTTGACTTTTTTTTCTTCCGCCATATTTTTAAAGCATTATTTTTTCTCTAACAATATCGAAGTATAGCTATCAGCGGCTAATGGCGCCACGATTTCCCAACCAGTATCGCCGCTCAAGGTCTCGGGATGACGCCAGAAGATATGCCAGCCGGCCGGCGAAAGGAGATGGCTCGAAAAATCAGCAGCTTTCGCGCCTGGCTGTTTCTGTATTAGGAAAGAATAGGGCAAAAGGTCGCTAGCGTCAGGGTTAAGGAGCTCATTCAGGCGCTTCAGCCAACCATCCGGCCGGGATGAACGGGCAAAAAGATTGAACGGTAAGCGGTATTTCAGGATGATGACCGAAGTCTCCCCCGGGTCGGTCATAACCCAATTAGCAAAAACCGTCTTATTGTTTTCTACATAAACCTTTACTCCATTCGGACCATCAGTTGCAGCCTCTTCGTTCGCTAGCAGCGGGTTCTTTTCCCAGCCCGGTTCCGGCTTTTCCTGCAAGTATTTTTCTTCCGGCGACCGGAAGCCTTCGGCTGAAATCAGCTCGCTGCCTTGCGGGACATAGACTCGCAGCCAATCGACATTGCGTACGCCGACCAGCGGCTCGTTCTTCAAGCCGGTATGCGTCCGGCTGATAGTGACCGTATTTATTATCGTGCCATCAGGGCCGGCTTCGCTTAGATGCTCGATCCTTTCGGCCATCTTCCGATCCGATTTCTGGCCAGCGATATTCGTATCGACTACCAAGAGATAATCATGTTCCGTATTCTTCACTTCCCCGGCCCAATTGTACTCGCTCACCATCTCCTGCAATGCCGGGTCCTGGAAATAGAAGAGGATATGTTTTTCCGACATGCTCGTTTCGAAAACTGCCAGAATCTTCACTAGGTTATCCTTCGTCAGCTTCTGGGGCAAGACTTCCAGGATCTTAGCCAGAAGGTCGCCGATTATCTTCTTTGGCTTATTATCAGTATTATTATCCAAGCCCTGCTCTAAGGGGACCGTCGATTTAATCGGCGTCATGGTCGCCGCACCGTTTAAAGTCGCGGCCAGCTGGGCGATCGCGTCCGGATTGGTCTTAGCTAGATTCTTTTGTTCGACTATTTTCTGGACTGTTTCCCAGAAATTATCCGCTCCGATAGTCAAGCCATATTCTTCCGTCAAGTCAATCGGCCCGGTTATCTCCAAAAGCCTTTCCACGACTGTCGGGGTCACGCTGATTACGCCGTCTACGCTAGAACCATCGTTCTTCTCGTAAAACCACATCAGGTTCTTGGCTGTCGTCGGCCAATCCGGCCACCAATTAGCATCCCAGAAGTGCCATAACGGGTTAACGAGCCAAAGCGGCTGCGGCGCTGTTACTAGATGCCTCAGGCCGGCTTCGGTGTCATATGATCCTCCGCCCGGCACTTCCAAGTTGCGGATCTTGCCGTCGCGCAGATCGACTAGCGCATAGCTGCCAAGGAAGCCGCCGCTCGCCCGGAGTTCGGCGTTATTCTGGAAAACTACTAGATAGCGGCGGTCGCGAGTCGAGCCCAAGACGTCTTTCAGCTTCTCGCTAGCGGCTACGAAGCCGCTCAGATTATCAGCTAACAGCGAGGCCTGCTTATCCAAAAAGATAAATTTGGCGCGATATTGTTCAGGCAGGTTGTCGGGATTGATCTTCGCCAAGACTGCTTCCAGTTTTTTGGCGTCGGCGACGGCCAGGCGCCCATAATGAGAAAAGCTGTCTAAAGTGGCAGAAAAATTATCCTTGTCGCCGTTAAACAAGCTATCGGTCGCTTGGACTAGGTTCTGACCTAAGGAAGAAGCTAGGGCGCCAGCCTCTAGGAACCTCTTGCTTTCTGCGGCTAACTTTAATTTCGGGTCATCGGACAGGGCGGTTAGGGCCAAAATCGAATCATTGATCTTATTCAGTTCTTCTTGGGCGGCCAAAAAATCGTCACCGGCTTTCTGTAAATCCTGATTAGCCCCTTGGAAATCCTGGCGGGAGATAGAATCAGCCGCGGCCAGAATATTATTGAAAGCTAGTTGCGAACGGCCGATTATCTTAGCTTCAAACCCTTGAAAATCAAATAATTCGAAATATGACATGATCTTCAGGGGGACAACCAGAAGAAGGAGGACGCCGGCGAAGGATAGGAGCGAACGGTACCAGACCACTTTCGTCCTGGCCGTCCGCAGCTCCTCTTCTCGGTCGGACCGGCGACGCGCTTTAACTGGCAACGGAAGAAGGAAAGACCTTTGTTTCTTGGCAATTATCTTCTTCCAAGCCGGTCGGCGACGCAGATCAAAGAGCTTACCGCTAAAAAATGGCTTGACGGCCAACAGCCGTCTGAATAATAGATGGCGGACCGAACGGACGTTCTTGAAAGCCGTTTTCATTTCCTTATTGAGCAAATTCGGCTTTATCTTCTTAGCTTTCATCTCCAGGTTATTTTCTAACCGCATCCATTTCTTTTTCAAGCGGCGAGAAACCTTCTGCTCTTCCTTCAAAACTGTCCGCCTGATCTCTTTTTCAGCTCGCGCCGTCTTCTCGGCCGCTATCTGGCGCAAATCGACGACAAAACTGGAAAAGCGTTCCCTTTCCATCTCCCGACTGCTAGTTTTTGTTATTTTCTTATCCGACATACCCGCCTTTATGGCCAATTTTTATTTTTGCTTTTCCTTCCGGCTAATAGCCGCCTGATAGACTAGCAAAGTTTCGCGAGCGCATTCCCACCAGCTATACTTCTTCACTTGTTCCAGGCCGGCGGCAATGAGCCGCTGCCGTTCTGGTTCTGAATCCAGCAGGCGATTGATCTTCTCCACCAGACCGTCTTCGTCTTCCGGATCAAAATAGCTAGCGGCCGTTCCTAGCACTTCCGGCAAACTGGAACGGTCGGAACTTAGGACCGGACAGCCTCTAGCCATCGCTTCCAGCGGCGGCAAACCGAAACCTTCATAAAGAGAGGGGAATATATAAATCCGAGCCGCCTGATAGAGAACCTCCAGCTGGGCGTCGGGCACATAGCCAGGAAAGATGACCGGGCTATTGATATTACCCTTCTGCCATAAGTTCAGGGAGCTAGCGCAATCCTTCAAGCGCTTATAGAAATAATCTTCCTTGCCAATCAGGACCAGGCGTAGTTCCGGCCGGGCCAATCGTAAACGGCTAAAAACCTTCAGCAGTCTTTCTAGGTTCTTATGGGGATAGGCATTACCGACGTAAAGCAAAAAATTATTAGCGATATGATATTGGGCCAACGTCTCTTGGCCGTCCAGCTTGGCAACGAAAAGCGAATCCCGTCCCTTGGCCAAGTTAGCGACGCCTTCATAAGTGACGGCGATTTTCTCGGCCTTGATCCTAAACTTATCCATGATATCCTTCTTGGTAAACTCCGACACGGTGATTATCTTCCGGGCCCGACGGACCGCGATTGAAATCACGGTTCGATAAGCTAGGTTCTTCAGGCGATACCAGAAAGGACTCAAGGTCGTCGCTCGCATCGTCGGGAAATTGGTCAGGATCAGGTCATGAATCGTCACGACAAATTTAGTCGGCGTCAGGATTGGGACGTTGAAATGCGGGAAATGCATCAAGTCGAGCCTTTCACGCCAGATATAGAAAGGCGCTATTAGCTGTTCCTGCCAGGAATACCAGCGGACAGGCAGCAAAACCTTCTTGACTGAGGCGCCGGCCGGGACGATGAATTCATCGAAATTTTCCCGCCCTAGAAAAACTACATAATCAAAATCGGCGCTGCCGCCGACAGCCCGATCAGCGCTCGTTATCTTTATCAGATTGTCGACCACTTCTTGCGTATAACGGCCCAAACCTTTGCCGATCGGGCCGTAGAAGCGGGCATCTATGCCTAAACGCATGCCTTATAGATTAATCGAATTTAGATTGTCGGCAGGTTGGCGGGCGGCGCGGAATCGTTATGGTCAAGATCGTCCCAAACAATCCGCGGCGCCGATGATTTCTTCTCCTTGGCAGCTCCGGTCGTTTGTTCTCCGAAGATATCAGGCATCGCCGCCGAAATTTCCGGAGCGAGCGGCAAGGAAGCCGGCGCATCAGCCTTCCGTCCGGGCGCCTTCTGGATCAGCGGCGACTTAACATTCGCTTCGACCGGGAAATGCCAGATGGTCGCTAATTCTTCGATGTTGAATAGGCCGGGTTTGCGACCGCGGTTATCGGACCGCATGATATAGGCATTGAAAATCCGCCGCTTCTTTTCATTCAGGCGCGGCTCCTTGAAAAAATAGACGGTCTTGGTCATGGTTATATCAACATCCGGCTTCAGATTGTTGGAATCTAGGGCTGCGAACTGTTTCATATAGCCGACGATGCCGTTCGCCACCTTAGCTTTATTCATCACATCCTTCTTGGCGATATATACTATTCGGATCTTAGCATCGAAGCCGAGTTTGGAAGATTTCTCGTGGACGGCTTCGATACGGCGCTTTTCTAAGGGAGTCAGGTCCATCATCGTCTTCGGCCTCTCTTCCTTCTTGTCTTTATCCTCAATATCCCCCCAGATGCTATAGAACATCTCACTGGCATTGCCGATCGCCTCCAGACCCTGGAGGGCCAATCCTGGCTTGGTCTTGGCTTTTCGGCCTAAAATCTTGTTAATCTCCTTTTCCGATTCCTTGACCCAATCGAATCCGATCGGGATGACTATCATCTGATACCAGAGCTGTTCGCCTTCGCGCAAAGAACCGCAAAGATCCATAAGGGTCGCCATTGGATCCTTGAATTGGGTTTCGGTCGGGCCGATCGAATGCTCGAAATCCTTATAGCATTTAATTGGATAGTGCTGATCACTAGCTTGGATGAACTCTGCCCCCCAGATATCATATTCTTCATCCGGCCAGCGGTGCGGCACATTTTCGGTGTAATCGTCGACTTCAGAGATTTCCGCGTCCGGATATTGTGAATAGACCGAGGATTCGATCAGGTTGCGGTATTCCGCCGGCGTCCGGATCAAAAATTGGGTATAGCCTTCTAGGCTAACGATCTCGTAGCTGAAAGACTTCTGGAACTGGCCTTCGAACCATTTTTCGAAGAAATTAATCGAACCGTGCGCGCCGCCCAGATAGGTGAACATGTTCTCCACGGCTTTCGGGGTCTGCTCGTTACCCTTCGGGATATCGATTGCCAGGAGGATATGGCGGTGTTGGCTGCCCCATTTCTGGCGGATATAGAAGAGATAGACCTGCAAGGTGCCAAACACGAAAATTGCGGCCAGGATCAGCCAGCCGATATCGGACATGAATGCCCAAAACATCTGCTCGGGCGGCAGGCCTAAAAACTTATCGATTCCGGTCGTGTCGATAACGATCTCCATATGATTTATTTGATTATATTTTAGCATATTTTCCTGGGAAAATAAAAGTCCGGCCGTCTCTGGCCGGACTTCTTCAAAATATTTGGCTAATGATGTTATTTCTCTTTATTTTTGCCACTCTTTCAAGCCGTAGGTGCCGCGACTGACGAGCGCATAACGGTCATCCAGGATGAGCTCGTTATGGACCGTGGCGGCATTAGCGTTCTTCCTATCGAATTTCATATCATTTATCTTCTTGGCAATATCAGTGAAATGGAGCGGCTTGCCCTCGTGCTTTAGGATCAGATATATCTTGTCATTCACGGTCTTGGGCTTGATCTCTTCCCAGTTGGCGATGCCCCATTCGCCATATTTGTTCTGTTCCAGATTGCGGACCGATTGCATCAAGGAATATAAGAGCTTGTTGCTATTGATTATCGCCGCTTTATCCGGGAAAACCTGGCTCTTAAAGATCGGGGTAATATCGGCCGTCGAGCGGCTTATCTTCTCCTGATGCTTATTATAGGCTTCGAGCTTCTTCAGGAGATCGAGCAGCTCCTCGGTAGTCATGGTCTTCTTCAGGCCTTCAACCTTCTTGAGCAGGTCGTCGGCTAGATCCTCGAGGTGCTGGACGGTTTCGGATTTCAGCTTGAAGGAAGGATTGAACCTATCGCTGTCTTCTACGACCTCCAGATCGTCAGCCATCAGCTTAGAAATAAGGAAATTGAAATGGTTACGGTAAGCAGCGCGATTCTTCTCGTAATCCGGGTTATTAACATCAGTCTCGTTATTGAGCTCTAAAGCCATAACTGTCAGGATATCCAGGAGATAATCCCGGCGAATCAGGCCACCATGGTCGGACAAGAGGTTTTGGACGGTCTGCTTCAAGACTTCCATCGTGCTTTCCAGATTCTCCAACTTCTTGATCTTCTTAATGCTAGCCGATTCGATCTGGCGCACCCTTTCCCTGGTCAGCTTATGGAGACTGCCAATCTTTTCCAAAGTTTCACCCTTATCACCTTTCAAACCGAAGCGGCGGGTCAGGATGTCTTTTTCCCGATCCAAGAGTTCGGAAAACAAAGAATTGACGATATTAATCGCATCAAGACGGGCCAATTCTTCGGATTTCTCTTCCTTGATCATTTTTTCTAATAGGTTTTCCATATAAAAAATAAGGGTTACTTTCTAAATTCTTAGTTACTTTATCACAATATTTTACATTAGTCAAGATTTTTTAAAGGCTTTGATGCGAGAGTATTCTTTAAGAAGAAATTGTTCGAATATTAAAGAAAATATAAAAAATGATGCGATTCGGAAGACAATTATTATCTTAGAGGATAATTTTTGTCCAGACCAATGTTTGACAAAAAGAAGGTGTTGGTTTAGGAAAGACCAGGAACGGATCTGGCGGCTCTTCTTAAAGCGATCACCGAGTGTCCGCCATACTCCGGAACCGGAGGAAGCAGCGGTCCGGTCATGATAGACTATCGCCGATGGTACGAGCCTAGCTTTCAGGCCGGCAGAAAAAAGGCGATAAGCCAAATCGCAATCCTCCTTGTACATGAAGAACCTCTCGTCGAAATACTGCCCGTTGGCCTTAACCTTCTCTAAAGCCGAAAGACGGAATAACCCAGCTGCTCCGGAGGGAGCGATTATCTCTTGCCGGTCGAATTGGTTCTGGTCTTCTTGGCCCTGGCCGAGATCAATGAAGCGCAAACCCGGCCTTAAAACTAAGCCGCAAGAATCGAGCTGACGGGTCTTGGTATTGGTAGAGAAATCCCAACGCCGGATCTTGGGTGAAACAGCCGCTAATCCTGGATTCTGGTCCAGGGCAACGACCAGTTCCCTGATTGCTTCCGGCTCTAGCCAGGTATCCGGGTTGATGGCCAGGAAATATTCCGCCTGTTTCTTGGCAGCCCGATTGATGAGGAGATTATAAGCTCGGCTGAAACCAAGATTCTCGTCAGTGGAAAAATATTCGATTAATTCGCCCTGATCGCGGTTAAAAAGCTCTACCGCCAAGCGATTAGTATTGTTATCTGGCGAGCTGTTATCGAAAGCTAGGATACCTACCTCGGCGGCCGGCAAAAAACCGAGCGCTTTTTCCAGGCTCGGCAAAAAATCCGCCAGATATTTGGCACTCGAATCATTATAAGTTAGGAAGCCGACTGCTAATTTCATAGAAAGGGTTGACAAACGGAGAGGAGAGTTTTATATTTATGTTTATAAATCTATATCGTACTTTCCAATTTTTTCATTTTTTTTCATTCCTCATCTACTAACCAAATCTAAGCGAGATGTCTGAAAAAGAAATTATTACAGAAATTTTACAAAGAATCCAGACGATTCCTTGCGGCTCGCCTGAAGAATTCAAGGCGGCAGTACTGGAGGTGGAATCAGTAAAACGAGTCTATCCCTTGAGTGCTCCAAAACAGAAAACTATGATTTTCGGGGTGATAATCACCCTACCACCCTTAGAGGAAGGCGAAAAAAAACGCTTCATCCCCCAAGAGATCAGCATGACGTTCCCTAACTAAGAGGGTCTCGGATCCTTAGGACTGGCTCCACTCCATGGAGCCTTTTCTTTTAGGCCACCATCTTGCCGGCCATCTTCTCCTTGGCGAAATTCTGGGCCTTGAGCAAGCTGTCAAAGGTGCCGGCATCGAGCCACTCGCCTTCGACCAGAGCGACTTCGAGCTCGCCCTTCTCTAGATACCAATTGTTAAGGTCAGTGATCTCCAACTCGCCGCGGGTGCTCGGTTTCATATTCTTTGCAATCTCGACGACGCGCTTGTCATAGACATAAAGGCCAGTAACAGCATAGTTGCTCAGATATTCCTTGGGTTTCTCGACTATCTTCTCCGCCTTCATATCCTTATCGAATTTGACGACGCCGAAGCGTTCCGGATCTGGCACTTTCTTAGCGAAAACCTTGGCTCCGC
>CAYOKE010000017.1:17321-18403 GCA_964404515.1 uncultured Gammaproteobacteria bacterium
AGGATTTCCTTGATGCCGGCCTTGATCAGGGTATTTAGGGGATAATAGATCATTGGCCGGTCATAAACCGGAAGCAGTTGCTTGCTAGTGATCTTAGTCAGGGGGCGCAGGCGCGTGCCGCTGCCGCCAGATAGGATGATGCCTCTCATATTTTTATGTATTCGCGGAGCGCCTCCTTGAAGGGGCGCAGCTTCTTTATCTTCAAATTTTTTAAAACCGAATATTTGGGACGACGGGCGGCCCGGAGAAGATTTTCACTGCGGATCGGACGGACGGCTACCTTCAGCTTCTTCAGGCGAAAGAGCTCGTTCGCCGCTTCATACCAAGTACAAGCGCCCTCATTTACCAGATGATATATGCCGAACGGCGCTTCGATCTCCCAGAGACGCTTGGTCGCTTCGGCCAAATCGAGAGTATAGGTGAAGCAACTTAACTCTTCGCTAACAACTGTCAGTTCCTTCTTAGTCTGCGCCAATTCCAACATAATGTCAAAGAAGCTCGGCTTGGCCGCCGGGCTCAGGCCGCGCGGCCCGAAGAGCTTGGAAGTGCGGATGAGATAGAAATTCAATCCCTTCTCAGCGCGCTTCAAGATTTCCCGTTCGCCAGCGAACTTGCTCTCGCCATACCTATTGACCGGGTTAGGCGTATCGCTTTCCGTGAACTCTGGTTTCTCGGCCGTACCGCTAAAAACGTAATCGGTCGAATAATGGATGAGGGTAGCTCCTAGTTCCCTAGCCAAGTCGGCCAGGAGACCAGGCAATTCCGCATTCAGCCTCAAGGCTGTCTCGTATTCGCCCTTCTCTTCGCATTTGTCGACGTTGTTATAGGCGACGGCATTGATGATAAGCGACGGCTTCAGAGCTTTCACTTTCTCCTGCAAAACCGGAAAATCCAAGACATCCGCTTCTTCGCGGTCCCAGGCTACAGTCTCGTAGTCAGGAGAAAAGACCTGGTTGAGTTGGCTGCCGAGATTGCCCCGGCTGCCGAGGATGAGAATAGACATATTAATTCTAGTATATAAGTAAAAACCCAGTTTGACAAGCAAATACCTTTATGGTTAAATTTAAGGAATACCTTAACAA
>CAYOKE010000018.1:0-17857 GCA_964404515.1 uncultured Gammaproteobacteria bacterium
AAACCCCGGCTCAGATGATTAGCTAGTGTTTCCAAGGTGCTGATTAGATAACGTATTAACTTTGGTATGCTATAATTCAAATATGATCGATAAGAATAAGCCGATAATAAAATATCTGATTGACTTCCTGGATTATTGCGAAATCGAGAAGGGTTTGTCGTCGAAGACGCAAGAGAATTATACTCGTTTCTTGCGCAAATTTTTCTCCTGGCTGAAAGAAGCGAAGCTGGAGGGCTTGAAACCTGGCGCCCTGACCCCGGACCATATCTGGAAATATAAGGTGTTCCTATCCCGCCATAGCGACCCGCGCACCAAAAAGACTTTGAAGAAGACGACCCAGAACTATTATCTCATTGCCTTGCGTTCCTTGTTGGAGTTCTTCGTGGAGAAAGATGTGCCTTCCCTGCCGCCCTCGAAAGTCAAATTAGCTAAGGACAAGGCGGACAAGGAGATAAAGTTCTTGAAATTGGAGCAGCTAGCGCGTCTTCTGGGAGCGCCTAAGCCAGGGACTATAATCGGCCGGCGTGACCGAGCTTTGCTGGAGACCCTGTTTTCTACCGGCCTGCGCGTCGCGGAATTGGCTGCCTTGGATCGCGATCAGGTCAGGATAAGGGACGGAGCTAAGGATCTAGAGATCGCGGTCATCGGTAAAGGCAGCAAGATCCGGACCGTCTATTTTTCCGAACGGGCGGTCAAGGCTTTGGATGATTACCTGAAAGAACGCCGTGACTTCGATGAAGCCTTATTCATAAACTATAAGCGTGGCGAGGCCAAGGGCGATAAGCCGCGGCGTCTGACCGTCAAGAGCATCGAGGATATCGTCAAGAAATATGTCATCGCTGCCGGCTTGCCGGTGATGGCTACTCCTCATACTTTGCGCCATTCGTTCGCGACCGACCTCTTGAACCAGGGCGTCGATCTGCGCACGGTCCAAGAGTTCCTAGGTCATAGTAATATCGCGACCACCCAGATCTATACCCACGTTACTAACCGCCAATTACGCGATATCCACCGCCAGGTCCATGACCGGCGCCAATTTTGAATTAACGAGCCCTATAGTATAAAAAAACAGGGGTTAACCCCTGTTTTTTTATATGATTCAATATCAAGGTAGGTAGTTTTGTGGATCGACCGGCAGGCCGTCTTTGCGGACTTCGAAATGGAGATGCGGTCCGGTCGAGAAACCGCCGGAGCCGATGCCGCCGGGCGTACCGCCGGTTCGGCCGATTGCCTGGCCTTGGACTACGTATTGGTCGGTCGAAACATAGACGGCGGAGACATGCCCGTAGACGGTTGCTAAACCGTTGCCATGGATAATCATGATATAGGCGTAGTTGCTGTTTCCTTCGAATTTGACCTTGGCGACATAGCCATCGGCTGCGGCACCGATAGCCGTTCCCTGCTTAGCTCGGATGTCGACGGCCGAATGTTCGCCAATGATGTTCCTATAAGGATAATCCGGATCATGGAAGGTTGCCATGATGACATGACTCGGTACCGGCCAATCGATGGCATTATTGCCGCTGTTCAGCCGGTTCCGATCTTTCTGCGACATCTTCTGTCTGATCATCTTCTCAGCGCTCGCTATTTCCGCTGCAGCCTGGTCTTGTTCGCGCTTAGCTTGCAGGAGCAAGCTCTGGTACTGTTTTTCTGATGAACGAGTCTGCTCTAGGACGTAGTTTTTATTCTGCTGCTCGTATTCGAGGTTGCCTTTCTTCTCAGTCAGCTTATCCTTGAGAGCGGAGAGTTCAGTATTCTTCTCGTTAAGGGCGGCCTTGTCGCTGTCCAGGTGCTCCTTATCCAGCCTGAGACTCTCGACACTATCCATCAGCTCCTGGTTGGTGCTTTCCAGGTATTTAGCCTGGTTGAGGAACTCGGCCAGAGAATCGTTAAGGAGCAGCATTTCTAAGACGGAGACCTGGTCGTTCTTATAGACCAGGCGCAAGAGGTTGGCGATATGCTGCTTCTGGGTTTCTATTGCCTTGTCCAGGTTAGCACTATCGATTTCGATCTTCCTTATCTCCAGGCTCGTCTTGTCGATTTCCAAATTAGTGCTGTCGATATCCAATTGGGTCCGGCTTAGCCGGTTGTCGAGGATTTCCAGCTGGTTGCTCAAGGTTGCCCGGTCGCGCTGCTTTTCCTGGATCCTGGCTTTATATTCCTGCTGCTTAGCCTGCAATTCCTCGATTTGCTTCTTCTGGTTCGAGATTTTTTGGTTCAAGGTGTTTATTTCCTCGTCCAGGCTGCCGTATTGACCGACAGCATAAGGCACCGAGCTGATGAGGCTGGCGCCGATGATTATTAGGATAAGGATTTTGAGAGATTTTTTACCCATGTTTAACTATTATAACATTTTTTTAATCTTTTGTAAATTGTAATATTTTTGCCTATCTTAGCGGGGTTCATAATTGCTTGGCAATACGTTTCAAGCTTTCTTCCTTGCCTAAGGCCCAAGCGACCTCGAAGGGCCCCGGGCTGTTCTTCAGGCCGGTCAAAGCGACGCGCAAGGGCCAGAGATAATCGCCGTTTTTCCTGCCATTCTCTTTTAGCCAGTCGATGATTGTCTTCTCCAGGTGGTCTTTCAGCCACTTATCCTCCGGGATCTTGTTCAATTCTTCCGCTACCGCGTGCAGATTATCCTTCGCCTCTTCCAGGGTCAAGGTCTTCCAGCACAATAGTTCCGGTTCATGGTGCGGCAAGCCGAAAAGGAAGTCGGTCAATTCGACGACGTCGGCTAAGGTCTTCATCCGGTCCTGGGCTAGGCTGACGAACCTTTTTAGTTTCTCCTGGTCCTTAATCTTCCGTCCGGCCTTTTCCAGGTATGGCGCGCAAAGCGTGACCAGTTCGTCCATGGTCTTCTGGCGGATGTAGTAGCCGTTGAAATAATCCAGCTTCTCTTCGTCGAAGACAGCGGGACTGGCGCCCATTCCAGCCAAGGAGAAAGCGCTCTCCAATTCGGTGAGTGATAGTATCTCCTTATCATCCTTGGGGTGCCAGCCTAAAAGGGCGCAGAAATTTATGAGCGCTTCCGGCAGATAGCCTTTATCGCGGTATTGCTCGGCGAAGACGTCACCTTGCCGTTTGCTTAATTTGCCCCCGGTCTTATTTAGGATGAGCGGAAGATGGATGAATTTGGGCGGCGTCCAGCCGAAGGCCTGGTAGAGGAGGATATTTTTCGGGAATGATGGCAGCCATTCATCGCCGCGCGTCACATGGGAAACCTTCATCAGGTGATCGTCGACTATATTGGCGAATTGGTAGGTCGGGACGCCGTCGGACTTGATGAGGACATGGTCGTCGAGGTCGGTTGCGCGGAATCTGATATCGCCGCGCAGTTCGTCATGGACTAGCACTTCCCCGTCGAGCGGCAGTTTCTGGCGGATGACAAATCTTTCGCCGGCTTTAAGCTTCTTCTCGATTTCCGCTGGGTCAAGGTGGCGGCAAAGGCGGTCATAGCGGGGCGCCTCTTTCTTTGCTTCTTGCGCTAAGCGCATATCCGCCAGGCGTTCTGCGGTGCAGAAACAGCGATAGGCTTGGCCTTTCGCCAAGAGTTCGTCGGATAGCTTCTTATAGATTGCCAGGCGCTCGGTCTGGATATATGGCCCGTATTTCCCAGTCGTGTGCGGCCCTTCGTCGAACCTTATCCCTATCCAGCTGAGGATGTCGATAAGTTTTTCCATTGCTCCCTCGACTTCACGTTTCTGGTCAGTATCTTCGATACGTAGGATGAACTTCCCTTTCCAGCTCTTGGCTAGGAGATAGCCGAAGAGTGCTGAGCGCAGGTTACCTAAATGCAAGAAGCCGGTCGGTGACGGCGCGAAACGCAAGCGAATTTTGGAACCGAAGAATAGCATATTACAAGTTTAAAGATTTGAATTTTTCCAAGAAAACCTTGGCACCGATTCGGCGGACCGGATGGACTGCCTCGACTAATCGGTCGGCCTCGACCCATTTCCAGGCGACATGGTCCCAGAAGCAGATCTTTATATCCTGATCTCCGCCCGTGAATTTGGCGATATAGAGGCCTTGTTTCTGGCCCTTGTAATCGTAGCGGTGCTTTTTATGTTCGCAGAAGACTGCATCCCTCTTCTTCAAGCCGCGGTATTCAGCTTTCCCTTCCTTATTATGGAAAATGTAGCGGTGCAGGTTTTTAAATGTCGCCTTGGTCACGAACTTGTCGTTGCCGATTTCTTCCCGCAGTTCGCGGGCGCCAGCTTCCTCCAGGCTTTCTCCGTCCGTGCCGCCTTGGGGCAGCTGCCAATGGCCTGGTTCGTCCTCACGCTCTGCCAACAAGATCATTTTCCTGCCCCCTTCCTCCTTATACAGCAGGCAGGCGACATTGGGGCGGTAGCGGAGAGGATTTAGGAAACGGGCCTTTAGCAATTTTCCCATGAAAACGAAAGTCGCATTATATATGCGGCCCAGGCGGCGAGCGCCGTCCTCGTAACGGAAGATATGAAGGAGTCGCCAGAACCACTCCAAGCCGAGCGAACGAAAAGCCTGAGGCGGCCGCTTGACCTGGCCGGTCAGGTAATCGAAGGTGCCGCCGATGCCGATTGCTAATTTGACGCTCGGCAGCTTCTCTAGATTATGGTAGATAACCTTCTCCTGGTATGGGAAACCGAGGGCGCTGAACATGATTTCCGGCTTGGCCTCGTTAATAGCGGCGATCGTCCCGGGATCGAGGAACTTCTGTCCCCGATCGACGTCTAAGACCAGAAACGGCAAGCGCGGGTTGTTTTCCTTGAGGGCCGTTTCAATCTCGCCTTTTCGGGAGAGCCCATCAGTCCGGTTCAGGACCAACACCTTAGTGCCCCTTTCATTGGCCAGTCGCAACAGCTGGAAGCTAAGTTGCGAGCCGGTCGTCCGCCAGATCCGATCGCCGAAAAGCCAGCCGGCGACTACCAAGCCGAAACCGTCGGCTAGCGAGAGGTCGGATTGGTTAAGGATATAGAAAAACTCTTCATCCTTATGGGCGGCGAGGATTATCTCCGGGTTCGGAGTGACCAGATAATGTTGTCGTCCGTCACTAAGGAAAGATTCGGCCTTTTCCAGGGTTTCTTTCGGCTTAAGTTCGGATATTTTTATTCCCAAAATGTTCGCCATATGCTATAATAATTATGATTTAATTTTATTATAAAAATCAGCTTTAGTCAAAACAATTTTCGCTATGTCGAATTATAAAAAGATCTCGGATAAGATCGAGGAATTAACGCTCAGCAACCCCAAAACCGAAAGGACCTTGAAATGGATAAATATCACGAATGCCGGCAAGAACGAGGTCAATTTCCTGCGCAAGCGCTATAAGTTCGATCTGACTCACCTGCGCATTGCCATGGCTTCGGTCTTTTCCCAGCGTCCCCAAATTTTCCGCGGGCCAGATTATCTCTTCTTGATCCTGCATTTCCCGGTCCTAAAGGATGATAAGATCATCGCCGGCGAGATCGATTTCTTCGTCGGGCACGGTTTCTTGATCACGACTCATAATAACAACCTGTCGGCCGTGAACGATTTCTTTTCCTTAGGCAAGAAGAGTCCGGAATCCTTCGTTTCCTATTCCCTGGAATCATCCGCCATCCTTCTCTATGAGATCCTGGGCCGCCTAATCGATAACTGTTATCATCTTATCGATCAAAACAGCATCGCCATCAATTCGGTCGAAGAGCTGATCTTCTCGGATCAGCAGAAAGAGGCTGTCAAGGAAATCCTGATCCTGCGACGTAATATAATTAACATCCGCAAGATCATGCAGAACCATAAGAATATCTTGCAGAAACTAATGGATATGGAGAGCAGCTTAGTGGAAAAGAGAGCAATCCGCAGCTATTATGACGGCCTCGTCGACCATTCCAAGCGGATCTGGGAGAAGCTCGACAACCAGAAAGAGATGATCGAGGTCTTAAACAGCACGAACGAGTCCTTCTTGAACGACCGGATGACACGGATAATGAAGACCCTCACTATCTTCTCCGTCATTATTTTCCCGCTCACGCTGTTAGCTACTCTCTTCAGTATGCGGACGATAGACACGCCTCTCATCAGTCATCCCTACGGTTTTTGGATAATCATCGGGATTATGGGTATCGGCGCTTTGGTAATGCTCTGGTTCTTCGAGCGCAAGAAGTGGCTTTAAAAGGTAGGCTTTACGAATAAAGAGCGTTTCCCTAGTTGGGAGACGCTCTTTTTGTTGGTCTGTTAAGGCAGCGGCTCGCTGCGGCAGAAAGTGCCTTTGTGGAAATCGTAGTAGCCGAAATACCTTTGTTTCTGAGAGTTATAGAATTCGAATATCAGACCGTCTTCGGTAATTTTAGTGCGGAACGATTTTTCTGTCAGCTCCGGGATCTTGGTCCTGATTTCTTTCCCAGACAGCAAGAGTTCGGTGTAATTGCCGGAGTTTGATAACAGAGTCACCTGGAGGATATCACCCTGGGCGTAAATGATGTAGCCGAGGTCGTAACTTATTTCCTTAAGGTCTTGTCCCTGGTATTTTAGCCGGATCAGCTTATTAACCTGGTCAATCTTGACCTGGTAATTGCCGGCCACGGTATCGCCCCGGTTAAAACGGGCCATTTCCCCGGGTGAGCAGAAGATGTCAAAGAGCCTCTTGGGCTCGCAGGCCTTGTCTTGAGCTGCCAGCGACCTAGCCGACAGGACAAATATAGCTAATATAAGCCAATATTTGCCAAAATTTGAAAGAACTTTCATCGTTATGATATTTGATTATTACTGAATATTTCCTTATACCTTTACCCTAGTATTTTGAGCTGACTTTGTCAAAGTAAAAAACTTGACATAATTTTTGTAATGTATTATAATCTAAAGTTATATATAAGATATTATGCGCCTGATTTTTATCGGACAAAAAGGCATCCCGGCCAAAAACGGCGGCGTGGAAAAATACGTCGAGAGCTTGGCGATAAATCTGGCCCGGAACGGGCAGGATGTTTTTGCCTATGCTCATAAGGATTATAGCGCTGGCCAGAAGGAATGCCAGGGCGCTAAGATCATCTCCCTGCCGAACCTTAAAGGCAAAAACTTCGAAGCTATCACCCATACTTTCTTGGCTTGCCTCGACCTCTTGCGGCGCAGGGTCGATGTCATCCATTTCCAGTCTATTGGCCCGGCTTCCCTCATGTGGCTCGCCAAGATTTTGAAGCCACGGACGCCTATCGTTTTCACTTTTCACTGCCAGGATTATTATCATCAGAAATGGGGCCGTTTCGCCCGCTGGTATCTGAAATTCGGCGAATGGGTTGGTTGCTCTCTAGCTGACCGGATTATCGTCATTTCTAAGGAACTGCAGGAATACGTCAAGAAGACCTATGGCCGCGAAGCAATCTATATCCCGAACGGTGCAATCGTCTCTTCCAAGGTTCCGGCTAGCAGCATTAAGCGCTGGGGACTAGACGATGGCAATTACCTAGTTTCTGTTTCCCGTTTAGTGCGCCATAAGGGCATCCATTACTTGATCGAAGCTTATAAGCAGCTTAAGACCGACAAAAAGTTGGTTATCGTCGGCGACGGTTCCTATACCGATGACTACGTCCGTGAATTGCACGCGCTTGCGGCTGGTAACGACAACATCATCTTCACCGGCAACCAGAGCGGCCGCGACCTCTTTGAGCTATATTCCAATGCCTATGCCTTCATCCAGCCCTCGGAAAGCGAAGGCTTGTCCATCGCACTCTTAGAAGCCATGTCCTATGGCCTACCCTGCTTGGCGAGCGATATCGCGGCTAATAAGGAAGCCTTAGGCGAAGCTGGATTCACTTTCAAGGATAAGGATATTTCCGACCTTTCGGCCAGGCTGTCTTGGCTCTTAGCCAACCCGCAAGAAGCGGCTCAGAAAGGCCAGGAAGCGGCCCTACGCATCAAACAGGAGTTTAGCTGGCCGGATATCAGCCGGAAGGTATTAGCTGTCTATGAGAGCGTGAAAGGCCAGGAAATAGCCAAAAAGACCTTGCCAGTAGCTTAAGCTAGCCCCACCTGCATTCGTTATATATAGTTTTTATATAAGACTGTTCTTTAAAATCAAGAAAACCCGATATATACAGAAATTCTTTTAATGTAAAACCATAAAAACAAAAAAAATGAAACAGATGATTATGATTGTTTGCCTGGCCGTCATCATGATGGCTGGCTGCAAGAAAGTAGAATTTGTTGATGAAAATCCCTCGTTACCCGAAATCAAGGTTACCGGTCTGAAGGCGGTCGTCATCAACGATACAGTCAATATTCAGATCAAGACGCCTGTAGTGATGGAGGCTGTCGGTCTCACAAATTGTATGTGGACCATCCATGATGGAGCCATGGTCATTACTTTGGGCGGTACGGAGATCACCTTTTCAGCCGGCTTCCAGTTCCTGGGGGTCGACCTGATTCAGGTAGTCGGTACTAATAACAACGGATTCCAGGTTACCCTAACGAAGAGCGTGAAGGTCGTATTAGACCTCGTGTCTGGCGACCCGGTAAGATTCCTGTCTACACACCCTACTAGTAGCCCTGATACTGTTGAGAACTGGTTTGCTATAAGTAAGGAGCGAATGAAGTACGTTGGATATTACTTCTGTATCGGGGGATTTTTACCCTCGAATTGGCAATATCCGATTATGACTCCGTCCGCTGACACCGCTTATTATCTCAACGGCATCACCCCGACACCGGCTCCGGCTGGCGATATCGGTCAGTGGATTGTCGTTAAGGTTAAGAACGCTAAATCAACTCATTATGAGATGGGTGTTGGAAAGATACATGGCAACAACCAAATTTGGGGAGATTTCTCCGGCAGCCAGTGGGTTTCCGCCTCAAATGGTTACCTGATTATCTGGGATACGGACGCTCAGGGCGTACCGATTGTCAATACGCAATTTGACGATTGGCCGCTCGTTACTGGCGATGTTGGCAATAACCCGGTAATAAGACTGGATCTCCAGGATAATAAGCTTATAATCGCATTCAATAACGCGGTAACTTTCAGTCAGAACGAGCCTTGGTTCCAAATACGGGCCGATGACAATTCCTGGCAGGTGCCAATCATGCAATCAGCTCTGGCAGATTGGCCTAATTGGGGAAAGGCTGAAATTACCCAGCTGCCATCTAATGGTATCGTCCGCCTTCGGTTCGGAAGCAACATTCATACGCCGGCCTACCTGAATCCGGCTATGAGCCAATCTAATTTCTTCAATTCTTTCTATAACGAGTTGAGGATCTCAGTACTGCATCCGACCATTTCCATTCCAGGAGGAGTGCGACAGATTGCTGTCATTACAAATTAATCGGGGAGTACGTTCTAATAAAAAACTGCTGTTTTTGCGACCAGCTTCGGCCGGCCAGGAGACAGCAGTTTTTTCGTATCAAAGAATGTTAGGTTATAAAAAATCTCCCGCAATCAGCTTTTGTAGCTTAGCTAATCGCGGGAGAGAGTAGGTACGAGAAAGTTTACGGGTAGATGTAGAAGTTCCCTTCCCTGCGCATGGCCGTAGGTTGCCACCCGGTTTTGGTGGTTTTAAGCTCGGCAAGCGGCTGGGCTCCATTCTTGGCAGCTACCTGTTCGACCATCCAGGCGGGGATGATGAACTTCCCATCAGCCGTGAAGACGGCCTTATTTTCGTCGGGGCCAGTACCATTCGGTTCAGCCAGCACCCAGTTGTTGCCTTTAATGCCATTATCTTCCATCTGGACATCTTTATTCAGGTCCATTTTGAGTCTCTGCGGGAGCCAGAGGTCTTCGCGGCGGCCGATCCGGATACAGAAGCGAATGATATCCCCGTCGTAATATCCAGGATCAAGCTTCACATTGGACATGTCGGGGGCCGATGCTGCCGGAGTTTCCGAAACGGTGGCGACCGCTGGAGTTTCCGAGATGGTGGCGGCTGACTTGGCTTTCTTTGCTGGGGCTGGGGCAGGTGCTTTAGGTGTCGGAGCAATTTCCCCGTTGTCGCAATCGAAGTCATCGATTGCATCCTGGATTTCTTCAATCTCTTTCTCCAGCGCTTCAGCCTTCTTTTGCCACTGGCAATCCTTTTGCATCTTTTTCAGTTCTTTTTTCAGTTTCCGCTGCTGCTGCTTCAGATCGCGGTAAAGATCCTTACCAGCGATGGGTTCTGTAACCTGCGGTGCGGGCGGTGCTACCTGCTGTTCGGTATCTTTATCCTTGCTGCCGCCGAACCAGCTGCAAGAACTGACACAAATCGTCATGGCCATGATCGCCACGATAACGGTAATCTGACGTGTTTTCATCGTTTTTATGTTTAAGGGTGAAACAACATTACTTAAATCAGTGGTCCAATATTCAATTTAGCGGAGAAAGTGAAAGTGATTGTGTTCCCGCAGTGAGGCCCGTTGTATCTGCCCGACAGGCCGACGGAGAAGAAATCATCCTTGTACTTGCGGTGCAAGGAGACCTCGATGCCCCCGCCATAGGAATCAAGATTCCCGTGGCGTTCGTGGTGGTATAGTCCGGCGACTTTGAAGTCGCACTTCAGGCTGGCACTCCAGGGCCAGGAAACGATCGTCTGCTTGAACAGCAGTTCGTAGTAACCCTTGCCCCAGACTTCGGAGACAATCGGCTTGCCATCCCAGAGTGCTCCCCGTCCGGATTGGAGGGGAATCTGGAAATCGACGATTAGTTGGCTCCGAGGAAAAAGATTCTCATGCTTCCCCCAGGCCTTTAGGAAATCGATATCCAGACCGCCGGAAAATAACCAGTCGGTCTGTTCCATTGAGTATACGCCCCCCAAGGTGCTCTCTCCGTTATCACGGCTGTATTTGATTCCAGCCGAAACTCCAAAGAAAGCCTGATGGGTATAGGAGAGGAACTCGTCGAAATATCCAGCCACGATGCGGCCGCCAATTTCGACTCCCTTCCCTTGGTATTTGCTGAGGTTCTGCTCGAACCCCAACCAGGTCATGTTTCCGCTCAGCCCCAGGTTAAAACCCGACAGGGTTTTTAGGAAGTAGTAGTCGGCGTACAAGCCGCCGTACTTCCCGTTCTCGTTGGTATTTTGTTGGTTAAGGAAGTAACCTCCGTAACCAACCACGTTCCAACGATCCCGGAACATAGCGTAATACTGTGCTGAGGCAGTCAGGCTGCCCAGCAGCAGAAACAGAAGGATCAGTTTTTTCATGGGTTTATATGAGCCCCTCCTCATGGGCTATTTATTAATGTGCTAAACAATCTGGTTTATATCTGAAATTACCTCAAGACATTATTGATATTCCCTTGCGGCCTAAAGCCGTTCCGGTCCTGGTCGTTATTCTGATGATCATGATTATTCGGTTGGTATTCCGGGTAGCTGTTAGCCTGGTTTCTGGGAGGGTAATAATCGGCCGGCCTGTCCTGGCGAATCCGATCTTCGGGCCGGAAAGTTTTTCTCTTCTTCTTCGGCCATAGTCTTAGATTATAGTGTTCTTCTGGGAAAAGGTAGATATAGAATAGGGATAAAAGCAAACTGCCGGCTAAGGCAACGGCTAGGTTCTGCGGCAGGTTCGGTTTGACCGGGTAGGCAGAAATAAGCGGTTGGTCGATGATATTGACCTTGATTGCATCGCCATTCCCTTGGTAATTGAAATTCTTATTAATTAGGACGTCATTAGCAGCCAGAGCGATCTGCTGCGCCTGGTAGGGGTCAGGGTGGTAGACAGCGATCTCGATGATGCCGGTATCGCTCAGGGTCTTAGCCTGGATGGTATTCTGCCAAAGTTTCAGCTGCTGGCTGTAGCTGCCGCTGAAATAATTCTTGTCGACGTTATAATTAGAATTCACGACGAATTCGAAGAAAGAGCTGGAATAAACGACCTGGCTGAAAAGATTACCTAAGTATTCATTGGATTTGGAAACCGTATAAGGATCGGTTCCTGCCGTATTCTGGATGACCAGGAGACGGGATTCTGCCCCGTATTTCAACGGGTTGACCAAAGAGATCCCTAGGGTCAGGATTAGGGCTAAAAAGACTATAGTCAGGATAGTCGATTTCTTCCGTCTTAATAATTTAGCAAAATCTAAGAATTCCATATATTCGGTGGCAATTTATCGCCTAAAATTTAATTTATTGATAATATAGTATTTTAATACAAATAAATATATTTGTCAAATAGGCACAGGCTAATTGTATTGACAATTTAAGATAAATAAGTTAGTATTAAAAAGAATTAGATATATTTTTAAATTATACAGCTAATATTAAATAAAATTTATGAAGAAGGCAATAGTAATAAGTCTGCTTGCCATCGTGGCAGTCCTTGGATTCGTCAATAATGGCCAGACTTCCTTCAGGTCATATTATTCCGGCGATGCTGTTAGTTTCAATAACCAGCTTTACGTCGGTTCGACCAATTCCGAGAGCCTCGAGGTCTTTAAGCTAGGCAGTAACGGCTTGAAACGTCTGGTAAGCGTCCGGCCTTTCAATCAGCAGTACGGCCAATACGGCTCTTTCTATGACTTCAAGTTCTCGGTCGAGAACGGCCGCCTGTTCATCTACGCTATCAGTAATTACACACTGTATAAATATGAGCTCCTCCAGGATTCCGAGCTCAGCCTGATAAACGTCCAGGCCAATACATATTGGGAATGGTATACGCGAGTCGACCGCTTCGGGGATAATATCATCACGGCAAGTGATAAAGGAGTAAAGATCTGGAATACCAACCTGGTCGTTCTTGATTCCTATAGCTTCACCAACACCGTCTCCCCTTATAACCTTGCCGGCAATAGCCGCTTCCTCTTCAGCACCAGCGGCGGCTATCTGACTGTCTTCGACCGGGAAAGCCGGTCAATCACCAAGACAATAGCCATCAATACCAAGTTCGATCCGGCTAACCGCCGCACCTATCAGGACGAGAATAACAATATCTATATTGTTGACGATTATTATGCCAAGAAATTCGACTTGGACGGTAAGCTCTTGGCTAGTTTCAAACATCTTGATTACCAAGGATTCGACGTTGCCGCTTCCGGCTACACCAATTACTTGTATTTTTCCAACGGCGTCGGAGTCGTCAAGCTGAATAAGGATAACATGAAGCTGGTCGCTTCCCGTTGGACTGATAAGCTCGGGGGTGCACAGGGTTGGGCGATGGGTCTTAGGGTGGTCAATGCTAATGGCGAAAAAGTTGTTGTCTTCAATAATTCCAACATCCTGGTTTTGGACGAACGCCTGAATAAGCTCGGTTCTTTCCAGGCGACGACGGAAAACGAACCGACAGCGGTCGAGAATCTTTTCTTGAACCTCGACCATAACCTGGGCGCAGCTGGCGCCTCCATCACCTTAAGTGGCGGCGGTTTCTTTCCGAATGAAACTCTAAACATCGATTTCGCTGGTACAAAATCTACAGCCCAGGCCGATTATCACGGACGTTTCACTAAAGCCTTGACAATCCCGTCCCAGAAACCCGGCTCAGTCGATATCAAGGTTGACGGGCAGACTTCCTGTTTATCATACAGCATCGCCTTCAAGATCCAGTAATTATCAAGCTATCTAAATATATAAAAACCGCCGTAAGGGCGGTTTTTTGTCGGGTTAAAAGACGCTAGAAAGTGATGATGAAATCCAAAGTGAAGCCGAAGAGTCGGTTGCTGATTATCTGGTAATCGGTGATCCCGGCTTCTTCCAGGAGCCGGATCAACTCTCGGCGGCAACGGAGATTCATGTAATCGCCGGTCGCCCAATTCTTCCCAATCAGGCGCAGGTAGGCATGAAAGATACTAGTCGGTAGGAAATGTAGAAATGGCGTCCGGGTATGGACTTCAATCGGGAAATTCCGGTTCGGAGTCGTGATAAAAGCGTGGCGGCCGACGCGCCTGATTTCCCGGAGGAATTCACCTTGCTTTCCCCAGTCCCCTACGTGTTCTAAGACGGCATTCGACCAGACGATGCCAAACTGCTTGTCGGCGAAAGGAAAACATCCGCCGCTGTAAACCCTGGTAGTGACAGCCGGGTAGCGGCGAGAGAATTCTTCCCCGCTCCGTTCATCTTTCTTTAAACCGAGAGCAGTTATCCTCTCTGGGTACGGGTATTTTTTTTCCAGGTAATTGTCGCTCGGGCCGTATTCCTGGTCATTAAAGCCGACATCTAGAATGGTCTCTTCCGGCTGGGGCGCGAAAAGAGCTAAGAAGGTCTGGTACTTCCTCTCCCGGTTGAAAGTGGAAATTTTATAGGCTAAAGACATAGTTTAGTCATGGCTTTTGAGCAGGATTTCTTGGTAGATAGCGATGACGGCGCGTAAGTTCTTATCCGGCGTGAAGTTGGCGGCCGTAGTCCGGGCGGCCATTTCTATCATTTCTTGGTCGCAATTTTTCAATTTCCGTATCTGTTCGGCCAAACTCTCGGCATCTCCGGCAGTGAACAGGAAACCATTTTCCTGGTCGCGGATCACTTCCGGCAGCCCGCCGACCCGGGAAGCGATCACTATTTTCCCCAGGCTCAAGGATTCCAAGAGGCTAAGCGGCATGTTCTCCGGCCAGAGCGAGGGGATAATCACGGCTTGTGCTCCTTTTATCACCTTTTTCAGCCGGGACGGATCCTGGAAGCCTAGGAATTCAACCGGCGCCTTTAAGTCCAAGGCCAGCTCTCTTAACCTCGCTTCTTCCGGACCGCTGCCAGCGATTCTCGTTCTCCAACCAGTCTTAGCTGCCGCTAAGACCAGCGTTTCTAGGCCTTTTTCGGCGCTGAGGCGGCCGAAATACAGAAGATAATCGTCTTTAGTGGCCCCGACATCTAAACCGCCTTCGAATTCCGGGTCGCTAGGGTTATAGATAACGCTTATCTTCCCCGCTGGCCAGCCAGCCTTTACCAGTTCTTCCTTCATGAAGGCACTGGGAGCGAGCAGTTTTGACAGACCTTTTTCGTACGTCTTCCGGAAATGATGGAAATAGGCTTCAGTCGTTGCTAACAGGCTACGGTTGAAAGATTTCTTCAGGCAGCGATGCGCGAGGCAGTTATAGTATTTATGGCCCAGGCAACGTTCGCAGATTTTCCCGTCTATGAAAAGCTGGTAGTTCGGGCAGATGAGCTTGTAGTCATGGCAATGCATGATGACCGGTAGGCCGGCCTGGCGGGCGGCATCCAGGATCGAGGGCGAGAGCTGGTGGTAGATATTATGGACGTGGATGATGTCCGGTTTGAAGTCCTTGATGAGAGCTGCAAATTTCCTTTTCGCCTCAAGGCTGTAGAGGATGCGGCCGGGTGCTTTTAATTTATGTCTGAGCCCGCCTTCATTGAAACTGAGACGGGAGACGAAGTAGCGGCTCCAGGGACTCGGCAGGTTCTTGGGATGCTGCATGGCGAAAACCGCCACCTCATGCCCAGCCGCTTCTAAGGCGCGGCTTAGAGCCAGGAAGTACTTGTCGGCCCCGCCTCGCGGGTAATGGAACTTGTTGACTTGTAGGATTCTCATAAGCTATTTTCTGGTTTGGCCTTTTGATCTAGCAACTCTTGGTAGATTTTTTGGTATTGGTCGGCGACTCGGGCGATATCGAAATTTTCCCGGATTTTCTTCTGTAGATTATCGCGCCGTCTCGCCACTTCTTCGCTCCCCAGGTTAGCTATCAGCCAATTGATCTTGGTGGCGAGCGCTTTTTCATCCCCAGCCGGTACGAGCCAGCCGGTTTCCTCGTCTAGCACCTCCTTTATGCCGTCGATCGCGCTAGCGATTATCGGCAGACCGATTAGCCCTGCTTCTAAGAGGACGATGCCTAAGCCTTCCCAGAGTGAAGGCAGGACGAAGAAATCCAGGGAGTTCAGGAAAGCTGGCGCCTGGACCGGTCCGACCAGTTCAATCTTCCCTTCTAGCCCGGCGGCCTTTATCTGTTGCGTTAAGGATCCGCGCAAGCGTCCCTCGCCGGCGATTAGTAGCCGGAAAGCCTGGTCTTTTATCATTTCTCCGGCCTTTATCAGCGTAGCCTGGCCTTTCTGGGGTTCAAGGCGGCCAATCGTACCGCCGACGGCCGTTCCTTTGGCTGCTATCCCTTGTTTCTGGAAAGCCAGGAAATTCCTGGTCGGCAAGCCGTTCGGGATGACCGTTATTTTTTCTGGCTTAGCTCCATACCGCTTTACTATATCCTGCTTAACCACTTGGGAAATGGCGATTATCCGGTCAGCGAAAGGATTAGTCAGGCGCTTTAGGATATTCTGCAGCCAGCTTTCATCAATATTGATATTCTGTTCGGTCGAGATGATAGCGGGTACTCCTAGCCGCTTAGCCGCCAGCCGTCCATACCAATCCCCGCCCAGCTGGGTATGGACGATATCCGGCCGGAAGTCTTTTAGGACAGATAGCAGCTGGCAGAAATTATTCGGATCTAGGAAGCTCTTCTTCTTGAGGACGATGACTGGGATATTCTCAGCTGCGAGCTCAGCTGCCCATTCCCCGCCCCGCTTGAAGAGGATGAGAATCGGGCTATAAACCTGCCGGTCCAGGTTGAGGATCAGGTCGACGGTGAATCTTTCGGCGCCACCTTTATCGAGCGTCGGGAGGATATAGGCGATTCTAATTTTTCTTGGCATATTTCGTTTCTAAGAGTCTCATAGCCGCCAAGAGGACAGCGATCGGCACCCAGACTTTGCCTTTATAATATGAGGTATTGAAGAATTGGAAGAATAATCCGCCCCAGGCGCCGATGAATAGCGGCAGGAGCCAGGGGTTCTCGCGCTGGTATTTTTTCAAGGCCGAAACCGTGGTTTTCAGGAGCGAAGCAAGGAGGAAAAGGAAAGCCGCCAACCCGAAAGCGCCGCTTTCAGCCAGGACTTTCTGCAGGCTGCCGTGCGAATCGATCGGTGAGCCGTATTTGGCTTTGAAACGGATATTCTCATCAATCAGGTTTATGAAATTACCGCTGCCGTAACCGAAGAACGGCTTAGCCGCGAAAGCTTGGAGCGAGATCTCGGTCATCAGCCAGCGATTCTCAGTCGAGCTAGTATTCTTAGCTTGCAGCTCGTTCATCTTCCATAGGAGGGGCGACAAGATAACGATTAACCCTAGGGCGGCGATTACCAGATTCAATTTATCTTTGCTCCGGTAATGGATTTTATAAGCGCCATAAACCGCAATCTGTAAAAGGAGAGTTATCCAACCGGCGCGCGAGAAAGTCATGATGACCCCGAAAGCCGTTAGGATGAAAAAGAGGATGAAAATCCGTTTAGCTCTTTCTGACTTCACCCATTCCCGCGCGGCTAGAAGGAAGAAAGTGCCGACATTCAGGAATTCAGCGATCAAATTATGGTTATCGCCGAAAGGATAGACGCCGAACCAGACGATCGATTTCAGGCGGAAGAAGCTGTCTTGCCAGCTTTGGTTGAATAAGGAAAGGTAGCCGCTTACTAGGACGATGAGCGAGCTGAGGGCGATGAAGGCGACTGCCTGGCGTAAGGTTTTTCCATTCTTAATCAGGTTATAGGGCAAGAAAATATAAGCGGCGTAGAGGAATATTGGCCAGCGGGCGAGGTAATAGAGCGAATAGGCTGGATCAGCTGCCAGGAGCGAGGAGATGATATTAGCGATAATGAATATGGAAAAAGGCAGGAGGAGCGGCCATTTCAACTTCTTATTCTCCTGTGGCTTGAAGAAGGCATAGTAAGTTGTCCGGATCAGGAAAGCGGCTAAGGCGATAAGAGCGACGAGATCGACTAGCGGGAAGATAAAATCGCGGACATAAAAAAGCCAGCCGATAGCCGGCAAAGCTAAAGCCAAGGCATAAAGGCTGATTTCTGGCCAGGCTATAAAGAGGCCTAAGACTAGAATCAGGCCTAAAATTAGTATAATATCTATCATACTCTAATGATACACTAAAATCAGATAAGAAAAAAGACGTTATCTAATCAGCACCTTGGAAACACTAGCTAATCATCTGAGCCGGGGTTTT
>CAYOKE010000019.1:0-17202 GCA_964404515.1 uncultured Gammaproteobacteria bacterium
ATTTCGTCCCGCCGCTTGCGCCCCGCTTTATCTCCTTTTCCTGGCTAGCGATGTTGATATCAAGCAAGGACTGGTCCCGTTTGTCGAGGATGTAGGAATCGGGAGTGATGGAGCCGGAAACGATTGCTTCGCCCAAGCCGTAGCCAGCTTCGATGATCATCTGGTTCCTGTCCTGGGTCACCGGATGGACGGTGAAGGCAATGCCCGAGATTTCCGAGTCGACCATTTCCTGGACGACGACGGCGACGCTCACTTTCGTCTTGAGGAGCTTCTTCTCGTGGCGGTAGAAAATGGCCCGCGGCGTGAACAGCGACGACCAGCATTTCTTGACGTTTAAAAGAAGCGTCTTCTCGGTCGTGTTGAGGTATGTTTCCAGCTCGCCGGCCCAGGAAGCGGAAGATGAATCTTCGGCGGTCGCGCTCGAACGGACGGCCACGAACTTAGTCTTCATCTTCTTAAATTCGCTCGTTATCTCCTGTTGCAAGTCTTGAGGCATGGCGGCTGACATCACTAGGCCGCGGATCTGGACGGAGGCGCCATCGACCGCGTTGATGTCTTTATAGTTTATCTTCCCTAAAATAGCGGCTATTTCCTGCGTCAGGTCAGTCTCTTCCAGGAAGCGGTCGAAGGCTGGAGCCAAGAGGACATAGCCCGGAGGCACCGGGATCCTGGCATTTGTCATCTCGCCGAGCGAGGCGCCTTTGCCGCCGGCGGCACCGACATCCTTCTTGCTCAGGCGGGAGAATGGTTTAGTGAATGGCATAATTTTATAATTTATCTTTTGTTTATTTCGCTTCTGTTATAGTCCTTATTGCTGTGGGCCCGGTCCGGTGGCGAGCTTGGACTTGACACTCAAGTCTCCGGGGTTCAACTCCCCGCGGGTCCACAGCCGTTAGCGAAATCTAGCTTTTGACTAAGAAGAAATAATTTGCTATACTGATACCAGTGTCAAGTTCGAGCTCAATCCAAACCACTAGGTGAAGAGATAAATTCCCCCGCAAGGGGGTTTTTATTTGGCCTTTTCTAATATCTTCACGATTCCCTTGTCCGCATTGACTTCGACCAGGTCGCCGTCGCGCAAGACCTGGGTAGCGACCTTGGTGGCGATGACGCAGGGTATTCCTAACTCCCGGGAAATAATGGCAGCATGGCAAGTTATGCCGCCTTCATCGGTAATAATCGCCGCGGCTCGCCGGACTGCCAGCATATAATCGGGCGAGGTCATGGCAGTCGCTAATATCTCACCGTGCCGAAAAAACTCTCCCTGGCGAGCATCGGTAAGGATCCTGACTCGCCCCCTAACCCTTCCTTTGCTAGCCGCCACACCCTTGATTGTTTTTCCGTCGACGATATAATCTTTTGCCTTAAAAAAACCGTTAATAATCTTTTTAGCCTGAGCCTCCGGATAGAATCTAATCGTCCCATCGGGGCATATTCTAAGAACGCTATGATTATACCTGGATTTTATCTTATCCTTATCTGGTCCTTTGCCTTTCAACAAAAAATCTTTGACTTCGTCAGGAAGCATGTAGGCGGCCAAATTGAAAGGTAAGCGGCTCCGGACAGCGATTTCTGAAAATAACCTCCCCGCATACCAATGACAACGTGAAAAAAGTTCTTTTTTAGAATCGACCAAGAGGAAGGCCGTACGAATCACTTCGACCAAAGCTAGATCCTTCTGGCTAATCTTGAATTCTGAAATTATTTTTCTTTGTTCCAATTTTAACCTCCGGCTATATTCTTCCAGCCTTTGCAGCTTTTCCTTAATTACACCACGCCTCTTCTTCAAGATTGATTCTACCTGGTGACGGAAGTGGACCAAAGAATAATTGGTTACGCCGTAATCATAAGGCAACCAGGTATACTCTTTAGTATGCTTTATTAATTTCTGGTTAGTACTCAAGGAAAGCTTCTTACCTTTGTTCCCTAGGGCGATTTTTAATAATTCCTTATATTCTCGTTGGACAAAAGATAGTCCATCTGGCAATAGTATCTTCTTAAATTGCTCATCAGATAATCCCTTGCCCCTGAATCTTGCTTTAATTCTTGTCGCCAAATCACCAAGGGCGATTATTAACGGTTCGCTATAAGGATAGACCTCGGCATAGCCTCTGACAATCGACTGGTAATCAACCCAAAGGCGTTCATTGCTCGCCCGCTGGTAATCGTAAACGGCAAGCCGGGAAATGAATTTTCTAAATCCTTTGGATCGTTGGAGATAAGTATCTTTGATCTTGGCTACATGGCCAGGATTATGAATTATATATTTCTGGAAATCAGCGTTCAGCTTCTCTAGTTTGGTGTTACGATCGCCGCAAAGTATCCCCTCTCCTTTCCGGCAAATCCAGATGGTATCTCCCAAATCGCGGCCGGCATAGACTTTTCTAATCGGATAATGGGTCATGCCTAAGCCGCACCCCAATATCCAGAGTATAGAGGATACAGCTGATTTTCTTTGAATATAAGCTAATTTCATAGATTATTTCACCTTCCTGACCCAACCGTGGTTGGCATTGACTTCAATCAAATCACCGTCTTTCAAAACCTTGGTGGCAATCTTAGTGCCGATGATGCAGGGTACTCCCAGCTCTCTGGAAATAATAGCCGCGTGGCAGGTTATGCCCCCTTCATCGGTCACGATTGCGGCGGCCTTCTTCAGACCAGCGATATAATCCGGCCGGGTCATGACTGCTACCAATATATCGCCAGGCTGTATCTTATCTACTTCCTTAGCGCTCATTATCAGCTTGGCCCGTCCACGCGCCTTACCCGTAGACGCGGTCAAACCGCGAAAATCGCTAATGCCTGAGTGGTCTTGCGACTTGAAGATGCTGTCGATGATCTTCTGCGCAGAGGCTCCGGATTTGATTTCATAATACTGGCCTTTCTGATAAGCTAAGGATAATTTCGCCCGGGCTTCTAACTCTAACGGTGCGAAACGTTTCCCTCCAGCCAGCTCTCCGATTTCAGCCCGAGTCAAATATTTCATCTGCTCTAAGCTGTAGCCGAAACGACGGCCTAGCTCTTGCAGCAGCCAGGAAGCATAGTGAGTGTACAGGAATGTCCGCCGCTTGCGTTCATCTTGCCAATACGTGAAGTCCTCGGAAATCTTCAACAAATTGACCAAATAATGATTGGGCTTCAGCCGATTCATAAGCTTCCGCTTCTTCAGATGGTTCTGGCTGGGAGCGCTCTGGATCTTCTTTATTTCCGCCTTGATGTCCACTCGGCTTTGGAGTATCGCTTTAAGTTCATCTTGGAAATGCTTGACCGTCAGGATGTGGTTATCGTGATAGTTATTCTTTGTCCAGAAGAATGCCTGCTGATGACGAACAAGCGCTGCCTTAATATTAGTCTCCTGAAAAACTTTTACCAGCTTGAGGCCGGCTCTGCTCTTCCCTGCAGCGGCTAGCGCAATCTTCAAGAGGGAGATTTCGGCTTGGTTGATGAAGGATTGGTGAATCGGAGCGGTTAGAATGGAGAATATTTCTTCGCGCTTTGTCTCAATCTTATGCCTATCCAGTAATTTATTGACTTCGGCCTGGATTATCTCGTCGCTTCCCAAGGCAAAGCCGTCAATCAGCGATGAGGAGGTAATGGTCTTCAGATAAACACCAGAAAAATCTTCAAAAAGGCTAGAAAGAGCAGTAGTACTTAATTGTTTAAGGTCCTGGCGGTCAATAATCTTCAAAAATCGAAAAAACCCCTTATTGTCGGCTTCCCAAGCGCTTATCAGTTTCTGGCTCAGGTTGGTTTCAGTCTTCGCTCTCCTAAGGAAAAGCTTGGTAACGCGGTCCATGTCTTTATAATCGATATACCAATCGAGGCGGTGATCTCGGAAGATGCCAAAGTGGGAGGTGAAATTGCCGCCCTTCATTTTCCTTTTCTCCGCTAATAATTCCGCTTCGGAAATCATCCAGCAGAGATTCAGGCAGGCATCAAAACGCTGGTTATACCATTCCTTGCGTTTTATCTCTCCCAGGTTCTCTAGGATGAGACCGGTTTTTTTCTTAATCATATATTTTTATTACCTTTTTATGCCTGGTAAAATCCTCACTCGGCCTTTTGCGGCATCGACTTCCAGGAGATCGCCATCTTTGAACACCTGGGTAGCGATTTTCGTACCGACAACGCAGGGAATCTTAAACTCCCGAGCAATGATAGCGGCGTGACAAGTGATGCCGCCTTCTTCAGTAACGATAGCGGCTGCCTTCCGCATGGCCGGCAAATAATCCGGCAGGGTCATCGGGCAAATCAGAATATCGCCTTTTCTGATTTTAGCTAAGGCCTCCCTGGCACCAGCGCAAACCTGAGCGCGACCGGTAATAAGGCCACCGGTCACGCCTAAACCCTGGAGTTCGGATAATCTATGGCTTTTTTCCTTGATCGTCTTCGCTTTTATTTTTCTAGCAGCTTCTCCGCTCCAATAACGGAATTGTCGGAAACTAACTAGGGCGGCAACGCATTGGCGGCGGCGATTGACTTCTGCCAAGTCTATCTTCTTGCCACTTAGTAAATCTACTACCTCATCGATCCAGAGCCATTCCAAATCAGTCGGCTTCAGTTTCAAGCGCCGAGCGATTTCGCGCAGGATAAGCGTGAAAGAATAGACGGTCCGGACTTGGACTTCCTTGCGCTTGTCATGATAATCGATATATCGGTCGCAGAGACCAAGCCAATATTTCAATCTCACGGGATAACCGATCATTTTTAAGCAAGCTATTCTTTCTCGCCGGTTATTCTTGATGAAATCATCGAGATGTTTGATCTTTTCTTCTAAGTTTCTGGCTCGAGATTGTCTTTCAACCAATCCGGAAAAATATTCTAAAGTGTGGGGCGACATGTTCTCCCAGCCTAGATTGGTCCACCAGAATTTATTATATATTTTCTTTACGTCCTTCTGAGAAAAAATTTTTTTCAAGGCCGCCTGGCAAATCATCCTTTCCTGCTTATTGATATAGCTGCGAGAAACCGGCTTGATTAATGTTTTATAGATTTCTTCCTGACGCATTTTCAGGGCCGGGGTTCTGAGCTCCGCGACGACCTTAGCTCTGACTAGATCTTCGAAATAGATATCAATGATATCTATCTCCGTATTCAATATAAAATGGCCCGGCAGGATCTCATTAGTAAAAGTGGCTTGCAGTTTTATGAGTTTCTTATTATCCAGACTTTTCAAGTCGGTTTTGAAGACTTTCTGTGAAGCCGATATAGCACGCTGATAGGCGGCATCAATCTTTTGGAAGTGCTTGGCGATCCGGGCGGGCGACTTGAAATATTCTTTCTGCTTGAGCCAGAAGTTCCGAAAAGACTTCTCATCCCAGCTCCAATGCAGCTTATCGCCTTCGTTGATATAGAGAGTGCGAGGTTGTTCAGCCCCATTATCGTGCCGGCAAAACTTAAATATGGCTAATAATGGCAAAGATGCTCGAAAAGGTTCGATTGTCCCCCGCTTGTAAACCAGCCAAGACATAATATTGACAATTTAAATAAAATATTGTATAATTATACATTACTATATTACTTAGTAATTTTAGCAACAAATCGAACATTCACAAAAATTCAGATAATGAAAGCATTAAGATTTTTTACCGAACTGGCGATGATTCCTTCGCCGCTTTATGCTGTTGGAAAAATCCAACAGCATATAGCCAGCTGGCTGTCCAAACTATTCCCGGGAATTATTTCTATCGTCGACTTAGCCGGGAACGATAATCCGAAATACGAACTTGGAAATATGTACATCAGGGTACCGGCTTCACCGGGTTACGAAGCGCTTCCCTGTTTGGCAGTGGAAGCTCATGTCGATACAGTTCCGTTAATTGAAGGGCAAAATAATTCCCTAGCGATAAAGAATGGAATCGTTTCGATTGTTAGGGGTGGAATACTCGGCGCTGATGATAAAGCGGGGGTCGCCGCTATCTTGGCTGCCTTAACTACCATCAAAGATCAGCCGCACGGTCCGATTGAAGTTATCTTCTCCGTCGGCGAAGAATTGTCGATGTACGGAATCAAGGAATTCAATTTCAAACAGCTGGAAGCGAAAACCATCCTCTGCGTCGACGGCTTCTCTCCGTTGACGATTAACAACGCCTGTGCCGGTAAGATAAAGTACCAGGCGACATTCGTCGGCCAGAGCGGGCATGGGGCTTTTCCGGAAAAAGGCATTAACGCTATTGAAATGGCAGCTTATGCTATCCAGCAGTGTATTTCCTTCGGCTATACCGGACGCCTGGAGAACGGGGCTATCCATAACATCTCCGAATTCCAATCCCATGAAGGCTCTCCTCTATTCCCTTCGACGAACGTCATTCCCGGGAAAGCGGTTGTGGCTGGAGAATTGCGGGGATTGTCCTCCAGGGAACTGGATAATTCTTTCAGCCAGATAAAGGGATTGATGGAACGTTGGGCTAAAAGGCCAAACGGAGGTTCGGTCGAAATCATCACCGATATCCCCTACCCGCCTTTCAACGTTCCGGATAGCCGGATCGTCGAACGGCTGCAGAAGACGAATCCTAATCTCCAATTCTCCCTGAAGCCGGAAGATGGCGCTACCCATGCCAACGTCTTCAATGAAAAAGGCTTCGAATCGGTCGTTATCGGCGCGGGCTGCCGCAACCCGCATGCTAAGGATGAGTATCTTATCATCGACGAGCTGGAACAGGCGGCCGAAATCATCACAAATTATCTGAAAGCTTAACTTCTAACCTCGCAAGAGGACCAAGGAACCGAGCACTGCGCCCGGTTTCTTTTTTATTTTTTCCCATTGACCATGGCGACGCAGTGGACGATGTGCCAGAAGAAATCCTTCTCATTGCGGCTGCCGTCTTCATAGGCGACGCCTAAATCAAGATATGGGCAGGCGATGAGTTGCCAATCCCCCAGATACAGGAGGGCTTTCATCCAGGCATTCCCTACCAAACCCATAGCCGGGATTATCAAATTCGCGCCTTCCCAAACGGCAGTTTCATATTCGAAATAGTATTCCTTAATGTCATAGCCTTTTCCTTTCAAATATTCTGATAAACCCCTATTAATGGCGGCGATGCCATCGAGGAGCGGATATTGCCCTACGTGGCTAGTCGGCCGCAGGCTGGACATAACTCCGATTTTCGGCGTGACGCCCAGGCTCTCTTCCATATATTTTACCAGTCTTTCCACCTCATATATCTTATCTTCCAAAGTTATGCCCTGATATATAGAGCAGGTCGAAACCACAAAGCCGTAGTCGCCTTTCTCCATGATTCCGGGGCAGACTTTGCGGTTGCTGGGTAGCGGCTCTTTCCCGAATTGGCGGTGGAATTCGTCTAGAGTGAAAGAATCCTTGACCTGGCCGCGCACCAGACCATCTATCTTCCCTGCCTTCAAAAGATCTATCAGGATAACGCTAGCCTTATCAGGATCTTCTTCCACGATATTGTCAAAACCCTTAACCGGCGCTCCGACGACTGTCAATTCCGCGTATTCGGAAGCGCGGCGCAGGCTATCTATAGTTTCCGGAATCGGCCGCAGGATAGTGATGCCGATTCTCGGCTTATGGTTCTGCTTCTTAACCTTAGCCAAGAAGATTTCAGAGAGCTTCATATTTTTTTATTTATTTTTCATTAAATTTAATTTTCTAATCCGGCCATGGTCAGCGTCGACCTCGACCAGATCGCCATCCCTAATCAGCCGGGTCAGATTTTTGATGCCGACGAGGCAAGGAATTCCTAGCTCGCGGGCGACGACGGCAGCATGCGAGGTTATCCCTCCTTCTTCTGTAATGATTGCTCCAGCTTTTTTCATGACCGGTAAGAATTCCGGCCGGGTCATCGTGGAAACCAGGATATCGCCAGAACGGACCTTGGAAAAATGATTCCGTCCCAGGACAATCCTGGCTCGGCCCTTTCGATAGCCTGGCGAAGCTGGTGCTCCTGCTAGTACGGAATTAGAAACAACCGCCCTCCTCTCTCTCAGGGCATTATAGCCGAGATAGTAGCATTTCCCTTTCTCGAAAATAAAACTAGATAACACCCGTTCCTTCAAGGTCTGGACTATCGAGCGCGGATTTTCCAATAAGGCCCGGTATTCGAACCAGAAAGCGCGACGGCAGAGCTTGAGCGGCAACCGGCTGCGCCGGCTGGCCTCCTCCAGGAATCGAAAAAGGCCATAGAGCCCGATTTGGTTAGTCTTCTTGCGCGTGTCC
The DNA here is from genome assembly GCA_964404515.1 of uncultured Gammaproteobacteria bacterium. GTDB lineage: Bacteria > Patescibacteriota > Patescibacteriia > Patescibacteriales > UBA12465 > UBA12465. The sequence goes on from CAYOKE010000019.1 coordinate 8,186, forward strand.
CGAATCGCTTCCGTTAATTGTAGAAGCTTGGCTATCCTTGTTTCCTCTTTGCTAAGACGAACCTTGCTCTTAGAAGCCGGCTTAATTTTAGTCTCGTCCACGCCTTTTATCTTGTCCCGGACATATTTACGGTCGATAACCGGGCCGACATGATAATCGCTCTGGATGAAATAGAAATCCTCTAAATACCTAGTAATGAGCTTCGCCCGCTTCTCCTTATCCTTTTCTTTCTTGATTGCCTTTAATTCTTCTTCGGAATCGATCATGAAGCTACGATAAGGGTTCTTCAGTATCGATTGCAGGCTGCCGACCGACCGGCCGTTACTGGCTAATAAGGCCAGGAATTTTTCTGACAAGACGCTCTCATAGACGAAAGTCAACACGCCGAGACCGAAATAAAAATTATATTTTTTTACAAAATTATCATAAGCTTTGAGCAATTGTTCGGAATTCAAATTCTCCAGACGGGGCAGCAATTTCCAGACATGTTTCTTTAAGCCCTCGGCTCGACGGATATTGCTCCTCAAGAGGCTGGAGAATTTCCTTAATCCTCCCGGCTTATTGGCTAGCCGCCAGACCTTCTCGGTTTCCCGGCAATATTCGTCTTCTCTGATCCACTCCCGGCCGAATTCGCCATTGCTGGTAAAGGCCCAGAATGGAAACCGGACTGGATTATGACAGTTATTATACAAGATCGATTCAACACAAGGCGACAATCCAAAATTGCAACCGTTCAGGCCGGAAGCGATATCGGCATAAAATATCTTCTGTTTCTTATCTTCCGCCATATCTTTTTATTATTTTGACTACGCCGTGGTTAGCCCGTACTTCGACGAGGTCGCCGTCATGCAGGATCTTGGTCGCAACCTTAGTGCCGATCACGGCCGGGATTCCTAATTCCCGGGAAATGATAGCTGCGTGGCAGGTGATGCCGCCTTCATCAGTGATTATGGCAGCAGCCTTCTTCAAGGCCGCTACGTAATCCGGCCTGGTCATGGAAGTAACAACTACGTCGTTAGGCTTCACTTTCTTCAAAGAGGCTAAATTGCTAAGGATGCTTATCCGGCCGCTGGCCGTACCAGGACTAGCCACTTGGCCGTGGATTTCTTCTTGGGTAGGGTCGGTCTGGAGCTTGATCATAGAAAAATTCCGGCCGAAATCACGGGCGTAATGGTCCGTGATAGTGACGTCCCAACCATTCTTAAAGAGCCAGATAGATCCTTCTCTTTTTCTGGTTTGTAAAATAGCCTTTTTGGCTGCTAAGCCTTTTATCGATTGCAGGGCAATGACTTCGCTATAGCCCAAGTGATACATCAGATCCGGCGGCCAGCTAATCCGACGAGCAACCTCTTTTATGACCAGCCCCAGGCGACCAATAGCTTGCAAGATCAGGGCCTTCCTCTCGTCCTGCCAAACGGTCGTATAGACCAGGATAGATGCTAAGTCCCTGGCCTCCTTGCTCAACCGATATTTCTTAATAAGCTCACCTGTTTGCGAGTAATATGGCTTAGGGGGATGGTTGGCTAAAATTTCTTTGCCCTTTTTCTTGAATTCAACAAGACTAATCGATTTCGGCCCAGCATAACCATTATTAAGCCACCAGCCATAACGATGCTGATGTTCCACCAAAAGAGTCCGACTGTCTTCCGCTTTCATTATCCGACCTAATTCTTCCTCTTCGCGCGCCAAGAATGACTTTTCGCTTGGTATGGTTAGCTCTATGGCCAAACGTTCAATCTTTGCGGTCGTTAATTGTGGCAAATTACTAGCTAATTCCGTCTTAAACCGTTCGCTGCCCTGGACACTGATTGCTTCGATGATATGGGAAACGCCGACTGAATCCATCTGCGCCTCGGCCATAATCTTTAATAAGTCTAATAGTTGCCCATCAGCTAAGGTCCGGACGAAAGCCGGGGATAACTCCCGAAAGACTGGTTCGTAAATTCTAAGATTATCAAGGTATAGGCGCTTAACCTTCTCTAAATAATGCCGATCTTCTTGGAAATGCTTATAGACCGCCTGCCAAATCTTTTTCAGGTCGCTCTGCCCATAACAGCCTTCACCTTCTTGACCTGGGCGATAGTTAATGATGAATTTGTCATAGCTTAAGCCTAACTGCCTTTTGATCAGGGCCCCGCTAATCGCCGAGGCATTCAAGAACAAAGGCGTCCCGGCAAAGCCTTGGATGTACCAATCATCAGCATTCAAGATTTTTTGATATTTATTTCTAACGGGCATATTTTATTTTATTATTTTTACTGTCCCCTTGTCCGCATCGACTGCGATTAAATCGCCATCCTTCAACGCCTGAGTGGCGTTCCTCGTACCTACTATGCACGGTTTCTTAAGTTCCCTGGCAATAATAGCCGCATGGCAGGTCAAGCCACCGTCATCGGTTACTATCGCTTTAGCCTTCTTGATGGCGACAATATAGTCCGGCGAGGTCATGAGTGCTACGAGGATTTGCCCGTTTTTAAAACTTTTAATCTCTTGCCGATTCCTGATTATCTTTACTCGGCCTTGGACGCTGCCAGGATAAGCGACAATCCCCTTCACTTCCTGACCACTACTAGCTAAATACCTTCTCTCAAAAATCCGGAAAGCGGCTGCCGTACTTTTCAACGACAGGATAGTCCCCTTACTTGTCATCCTTAACCGGCAGCTTTTTTGTCTCTTAGGTAATTCTGCCAAAAGCTTTTGATCAGCGACGGCCCGGTCGAATTCAGTCCAGAGGATATAAAGCGCCTGTTCTATACTTATCGATAAGTGCCGGGCTAGACATTCATACATCTTCACAATATAATCGGTAGCGATTAAGGATATGCCCTTGCGCTTGTCTTGCAGATAGGAAGCGCGCTGAGCTAGCTTGGCATATTTAACAATTTCTGGATTCAATCCATACTTCTTAACTAGATTTCGGAAATCGTTTGTCGTCTGGCGATAATAATTTTGGAGGTGGAAAATTTTTTCTAAAATACCTGAGCCAGAAATCTCCCGCAAACGTCGATTGAAGAATCTTTCGTCCAATTCCTTAACGCCGTGATAACCGTTTAAAATCCAATAGAATTTTCGGACATGCTCTTTAAGCAATCCTTGGCGGCGTTTAGCTGACTTTGCCTGAGCAATCTTTAACAACTCATACTCCTCGGTCATCAGGAATGATTTTTCCGGAAAAATTGTCAGGCGGGAAATTTCCTCTGGCGAAAGGCTTACCTTAGCTTTTGCTATTTCTTTTTCCATTCGGTGACTGGCGGCGTAGCTAAGCACTTCGGAAATGGTCACAATCCGCCAAAATTCATAGCTATAAAAATTAAAGAAACCGAACCAGAGACGGCGCAGGCCAGGCAAATCCATCTTCTTGAAATCAATTTTTTCTAATTTTTTCAGCCAATGCTCTAATCCTCTGAAGACCTTCTCGTATTCCCGATAGTAGCCCGGCGGCAAATCGCCGCTAGATCTTTTTAAATGGTCTCTGATATATTTATCCCCATTTCCCCAGATATCCGGCCATTCATTATACCAATAGAAATCATGCCCGAAATAAAAACCTTCAGATTTCGGCCAACCATAGGGAGAAAGCATCATACCGCAACAAACAGAATAGATAAGGGCGGGATAGGCGTCGACCTTCCAACGATAAAGATTCCCTTCCGGATTAACGACTAAATCATATTTAATTTGGACCGATTCCAACATAATTATAGCCGAGTTCTCTTAATTTAATATTTTTACCAACCCCCTGCCAGCATCGACTTCAACTCGATAACCGTTTTTTAGTATCTTAGTGCCATTCTTCGTGCCAACAATGCAAGGAATGCCTAGTTCGCGGGAAATAATTGCTGCATGGGAAGTTAAGCCGCCTTCATCGGCAATGATCGCGGCCGCTTTTTTCATAGCCGGTACATAATCAGGCGTCGTCATAATCACCGCTAAAACATCTCCCTTCTTGACCTTATGTATTTCTTTCGGACTCAGGAGTACCCGAATGGGGCCGCTGGCTTTACCAACAGAAGCAACCTGCCCGCGAACATCTTTATTCCTATCAATAACGACAAATCTTCTATACATCGCTACCGCCTTTTCTCCATCTAAAAGATGGGTGCCCTTAATATCCGTGATCGAGGTTATGGCTTTAAGGCGACGGATCAAATTTTTTTTCAAGGATTTATGTTTTTTGCATGCTTCCCATAGTTCTCTTTCTGAAAACTTTATACAATCTCTGGCTGTAATCTTCAAGGCCTTGGCAAAATATGGGAAAATGCTTCTCTGCAAAGCGAATTGGGCCAAGCCGCAAACTTCTTTCTTGTCGTCCTGCATAGAAGAAATCATCTGTAAATCGTTAATTAAACGATTATGCGCGGGTTTAATCTTATATTCCTTCTTCAAGGCGGCTTGCTTCTTGATTAGTTTCCGTCGATATTCAACTTTCTTGGTTAGCAACCGACGGATCGTTTTCCTTTTCCTGGATATTTCAACCACTCGCCGATAAAAATCCTCTGGATGCCAAAAGGCTGGCCCAATATAATCCCAGGGGATAAAGCTCCAACGATCAGCATGCTCGACGAAACGCCTCTTGATAATCAGTGGCTGGTCGGAAAAATTCTTAGTCAAATCGGCTTTCAAGGCGATTGCGAACAACTCCTGCTCCTCCCGGGAAACGAATGATGGCTCGGGGGATGTTATTAGGACAAGAGAATCTTTCTTTTTGAGATTATAATCGTTTTTCAAGAAACTAAGGACATGCTCGGTCAAAATATCATTGGCTGAAAGCCAAAGAAAGCAGTTCCAGAAACTATACTCTTTATAATACCAGATCCATTTCCGATGATTAATAATCTGCCGCCCAAGTGAATCATCGTAATTTGCAGACAGTAATTTCCTGGAAAAAATCATGTACTGCCTGGCAACTGCTTTAGCTCGGTCATTCGTTCTTTTGACAAAATCCTTATCTTTTAAAATCTTCCCTAAGACGTTCTGGCAGAAAATCAACCACTCTTCTTTTAAGCCCAGGATGGCTTTGCTCCGTCCCTTCTCATAGGCTCCGATAGCACAGTGCATAGCCCTGGTTATCTTGGCGCCGTAATATTCCTGACAACGTTTACCAAAAAAATCTAAATAATAATAAGCGATTGGGAACGGGCCGTAATCATATCTCTCTCGGAAGATGAAATGATTATCAAATTTTATTTTATTAAGACCGGTTATCTTATCCATATTATTTCAGGCAATAGCTCGACTTATACTTCTCTGGCTGGTATGATTTCAGGCGCTTGATCCGACAAAAAAGGCGAGCCTCAACCAGCTCGCTCTTCAGCTTCTTCAGGTCAATCCTCTGGTCATAGCCTAAAGCGATGACTGTCGGGCGATATTTCTTCAAGACTAGCCACTGGCTCCTCAGGTTGCCCAAGGCCGCCTTCCCGGGGATGCCCAGCTTCTTCAAGGCGGCTCTGACTTTCCTCATCCTTTCCTTCTCCGCCTGCTGGGGCAAATGCCCCTTTAGCTTGAGGACGTTGCGGTCGCGGGCGACTACGGCTATCAAGGGCGCACCTAAACGGCTGGCCTGCTTGAAATAATCTTCATGGCCAGGGTGCAAATTATCGAAAGTGCCGAAGACCATGATGCTCATATACTATCCGATGGCTGTTTTTAGAGCCTTCACCTTATCTATTTTTTCCCAAGCGAAGTCGTTCCGCCCGAAGTGGCCATGGGCGGCAGTCTTCAAAAAAACCGGCTTTTTCAGGCCTAAATTGGCGATAATCGCCTTGGGGCGGAAATCAAAGACTTTCTCTATAGCTCTTAATATATCCTTCTCCGGGTATTTATTAGTGCCATAGGTATCGATATAGATGCCGACCGGACGAGCGACGCCGATCGCATAGGCGACTTGCAACTCGCACTTGTCGGCTAAGCCGGCCGCCACGACGTTCTTGGCCGCATAACGAGCCATATAGGCACCAGAGCGGTCGACTTTGGAAGCATCTTTGCCCGAAAAACAGCCTCCCCCATGCCGGCCCAAGCCGCCATAGGTATCGACCATTATCTTACGACCGGTAAGGCCGGTATCAGCTGCCGGGCCGCCGAGCGTGAAGCTGCCAGTAGAATTGATAAAGACCTTAGTCTTATCATCAAGTAGCTTCCCCAGTACCGGCTTGATGACTTTCTCTTTGATATCGCGGCGAACCTGTTCTGTTTTCGCTTTAGCGCTATGGCAGGCGGCGATCACAACCGTTTCGACCCGCTTTGCTTTCCCGTCCCGGTATTCGACCGTAACCTGGCTCTTTCCGTCCGGCTTCAGGTACGGCAACACTTTCTTCCGACGGACTTCAGCCAAACGCTTCGTCAGCTTATGGGCGAGTATGATCGGCAGGGGCATCAGCTCCTTGGTCTCGTTGGTCGCGAAGCCGTACATGAGGCCTTGGTCGCCTGCCCCTTGCTCCTGGCTATCTCCCTTCTTCTCATCGACGCCCTGGGCGATTTCCGGGCTTTGGGCATGGAGAGCGGAAATTATCCCGACGCTGTCATAATCGAAGCCGGATTCCGGGCCATCATAGCCGATAGTCTTCAAGGTCCGACGAACGATATCGTCCACTTGGATATAATGGTTAGTGCGCGCTTCCCCGCCGACGACGACCAAGCCGTTGGTGACGAAACATTCGATGGCCGCGTGGCTTTCCGGATCGCGCTTCAGCATTTCATCGAGGATACTGTCGCTTATCTGGTCGCAGATCTTATCCGGGTGGCCTTCGGTCACCGACTCGGAAGTGATTAGCTTTATTTGGCTCATAAAATCTTAAACAATCTACTAAAATCTAAATATTTTTCGACTCGCTTCATTAGGGACGCAAGGAAATTATGATACATGTCTATCTCTTTCTTGGTAATCAAGACGCCGCCGCCATATAGGTCCTTATTCCTCTTGGAACGCATCGCCTGGGCAAAAGCTTCTATTTCTTCGTCCTTGAAAAAGCCGGCAAATCTCTCAATCAAGGCAGCATGGTGTCCGCGACTAGCCTTGACGCGCCAACCGTTCTTGGCACAAACGGCCAGTGATAATTTCAATAAGCAATTATAGTAAAAGACGAAAGCAACTTCCGGTTCGCCTTTTTCCGCAATCCTAAAATCCCGGACAGCCGACGCAAAATATTTCTCGATCTGTTTGGAGGTAAAGGCGAATTTCTCGAACATAATCCTAGATTATCTTTAAGTGCGGCGAAGCAAACACTTGTTTCAGGAAATCATCGCCGCTTTTCATTTTCGCCGCGAACTCTTTTTTACCGAAATCAATGATATTTATCTCGCGACCGATTTTCTTCTGTAAAGGCAGAATCAGGCGATTAGCCACAATGGAATCAAAGTCTCCGACTAGCAACAAATCAATATCGCTGTCAGCTGACATCTTTCCTTGCGCATAGGAACCGAAAATATAGGCTTCTTCCAGGCCGGAAATCTTTCCCAATTCTCTTTTGATGGTCAGGGGCAGGGCAAATTGGCCTTGATATATCTTCTTGACTTCATTCAGGAAAGGATATTCTGAATTAATAGAAAAATATTTCTGTTTCCCCTCCTTTTCTGATTTTAGGAATCCTTCCTTTTCTAACTCCGCCAACTTCTTTGATAAATTCCCAGGATCGGCCCCTAGGTTGCTAGCTAAATCCCTAAGATATTTGCTAGCCCCATTATTAATCAAATAATAGCCCAGTATCTCCCTTATTAATTTTGATTTGAAATCTATCATATATTGTCATATATTACAACGTATATTGTAATATATTACAACAATAATTTCAAGCCTTGAATCTTTTGCTAGGTCCCCATCTCCCAGGCGGCGAGATAGGCGGCCTGCTCGGCCGTCAGCTTGTCTATCCTGATGCCGAGTGCTTTCAGCTTGGCGCGAGCCACCTTCTCCTCGATCGCCGCTGGGACATCATGGACCTTCGCCGCTAAACGCTTCCGGCTCTTGACGATATGGGCGGCCGCTAAGGCCTGGGTGGCGAAGCTCATATCCATGACGCTGGCCGGGTGGCCTTCAGCGGCCGCTAGGTTTATCAGTCGGCCCTGGGCCAGGACATACAGCCTCTTCTTCCCTAATATGTATTCATCAATCTGGGGGCCGACGCCATAATTCGCTTTCCGGGCCATCTTCTTGAGGGCCGGCAGGTTAATCTCGACATCAAAATGGCCGGAGTTGCAGATGATGGCTCCATCTTTCATTGCGGCGAAATGCGGCTTATCGATAACCTTGATATCCCCAGTCATCGTGCAGAAGATATCGCCTTCTTTAGCCGCTTCAAGCATCGGCTTGACCGCGAAGCCGTCCATGGCCGCTTCAAGCGCCTTTATCTCATCGACTTCGGTCACTATTACCTTGGCTCCCATACCGCGGGCGCGCCAGGCGAAGCCGCGGCCGCACCAGCCGTAGCCGGCGACGACGACGGTCTTGCCGGCGATGAGGACTCCGGTCGCCCGGATGATGCCGTCCAGGGTCGATTGGCCGGTGCCATAGCGATTATCGAACAGATTCTTAGTCTTAGCGTCATTCACGGCTAGGACCGGGAGCAGCAGCTGGCCGGCCTTCTCGAGCGAACGCAGCCGGATGACGCCGGTCGTTGTCTCTTCCAGGCTGCCTAATATGTCCTTGGCCTGCTTCTTATATTTATTATGCAGGAGTGAGATCAGATCAGCGCCGTCATCCATGGTAATGTGCGGCCTATTCTTCAAGGCTTGTTCCAGATGGCTATAGTATGTCTTCCGGTCCTCGCCTCTTACGGCCAAGACCTTCAAGTCGTGGTTCTTGACCAAGGCGGCAGCGATATCATCCTGGGTTGAGAGCGGGTTGGAAGCGACAAGAGTGATGTCAGCTCCGCCAGCTTTGAGGGCCAGCATCAGGTTAGCGGTCTCAGCGGTCACATGCAGGCAGGCAGACAGGCGTTTCCCTTTGAAGGGCTTAGCCTGACGGAATTCTTCCCGGATCGCCTTCAGGACCGGCATATCGCGTTCCGCCCAAACCAAACGCTTCT
>CAYOKE010000020.1:0-17080 GCA_964404515.1 uncultured Gammaproteobacteria bacterium
CCGATATGCAGGTTGCGCAGATTGGAGATCTCCATGCGCCTGATCTTCTCGATCTTACTCCCGCGCTGGATCATCTCCCGGTTGATGACCGAAGCCGAGAACGGCGATTTGCGGGCCGTCTTACCGATCGAAGAGGCCGGGTGGAACTTGGCTACTTCGTAGTTTATCGCCTTCTCCGCCTCAGCCAGGTTATCCTGGGCGTCGAGCGGATTATGGCCAGAGACTAGGAGCCAACCTAGGTATTCGTAACCGTCGGGCGGCGACAGGATGGAATCGCCGATCTTCTTCTCGAATTGGAATTCTTTCACGAAATCGTGCTTCTTCAGGTCCTCGTCGATATGCCAATTGACCAGGATGCCGGAGTAGTCAGCCGAGAAAGTCTTGGCCGCCAGGTATTCATAGGGGCCGGACGGGAATCCGAACTTGGGCAGATAGAGGCCGCAGGCGACCTTCAGGGCGTTCTCGACGAGGTCGACCCGCCAAGCCGCCTTGATGCTCGGATAGATCTCGTCTCCGCCCAGACGCAAATTTATTTCCAGCGGTATCGGCCCTTGGGGCGTGGACTTGGCTTCGAAATGGATGCAGCCGTTTAGGACGCCTAGTTTCTCTAAGGTCTCATCAGCGAGAGCTAAGAGCTCGGCCTGGTGCTTGGGCGGAAGGCTAGAGGGGGTCATGCGAGTCGTCTCGATGAAGAAGGGCTCTTTGGTCTTGCCGTTATCGGAAATGGCGCAGAACTTGATCTTGCCGTTCTGGACTAGGATGTCGAGATCGACCTCATCGCCGTCGATATATTCTTCCACGAAGACGTCCAGGCCGTCGGCAAGAGCGGACTCCACCTTGGGCGAAATATTCTTCTTGATATACTGGTAGCTTTCCCTGAGCTCTTCCTCGTCGTTCACCTTCATGACGAAAGCGCTCGCCGCGCCATAGGCGGGCTTCACGACCAGAGGAAAAGCGAAAGTCTTAGCCGCTTCTTCCAAGTCGCGGTTATTCTTCAGCTCCTTGAAGCGGATTGAGGGCAGGTTGTTGGCCAGGCAGAATTCGCGAAAAAAGTACTTGTTGCGGATCCGGTTCGCAACCTTAAACGGCGTGCCGATGAGCTTGTAGCGGTCAGAAATCTTGGCCGTCAGGAGGACATCGTCTTCCCAGAAGGTCATGACGCCGTCCAGCTTTATCTCCGGATGTTCCTCTTTTAGGAACTTGTCTAAAGCGGCCAAGGCTTCAGCGTGGTTCGAAGTATCGGCGAGGATAAAGTGGTCAGCGGCCGATTGCAGGCCGTTTACCTCCTTGCCCAGGACGATGACTTTGACGCCGAAGCTCTTCGCCCGCTTGATGAAAAATTTCTTGTAGCTGTTTACGATCAGGACCGTCTTGCCGACCAGGGTATTACGGCTAGGATCGGGTTCGTTGCTGCTGCCATTCATAGTTTTCTTAGGATGAAAATTAGATTGATTATTATTCCATTATAACACTTATTGCCAAAACGACAATGAAAAAAGCTCATTTCTTCAGATAGATTTCCCGCTCCCGCGGGCTGAGGCGCTCGATCGCGTAGCGCAAAGCGACGCGTGGCATCGTGCCGGCCTCCTTATCCAGGAAAGACCGGAGCGTCTCCTGGCTGGCACGCTTACCAATCTCGCGCAGCATCCAGCCGACCGCCTTGTTTATGAGGTCTTCCTGGTCGTGCAGGAGGCAGCGGATTATCCGGAGCGCTTCCTGGGTCCGGCCCTGGCAGATGAAGGAAAAAGTCGAAAGAATCGCTATCCGCCGCTCCCAAAGGTTCTGGGAACGGGCCAGCTTATCGAGCAACTTGATTTTTCCTGGATGCGTCAGCAGGTAATCGCCTAGGATCTTAGGTGCGCTCAGGTCGACCAGATCCCAGTTATTCACCCGCCGCCGGTTTTTAAGATAGAAAGCGACGATCTTTTCTTTAGTTTTTTCGTCCTGGGCCTTTTGATACTGCTTCATCATGATAAGGAGGGCGACCAAGCGGAACTCATGGATCGGGCTATCCAAAAAATACTGGAGTTCGGGTAACGCCAAGCTCCCATATTCCTTGACGATTTGCCGCTGCGGCGGCACCTTGATCCCCAGGAAGATGTCGCCGGCGCCATACTGTCCCGGCCCGGTCTTGAAGAAGCGCTGCAGATGGACAGCTTGCGCCTTATCGGCCTGGCTTTTTAGCTCTTTCTCTAGACGCCGGCTAGCGGCCGAACGTTGGTCTTCCTTTCCTTTCATATCGCTATATTATTTTACGGCTTCTAACCCTAGGCTGCCCTGCCAGAGCTTATCGCCGACTAAGCCGTAATACTTAAGAAGGGTCCCGTCAGCGCTGACGAACGGGCTATATATTCGGTCATAGGCTCGGCTTTCCTGGGTATTGAAGACCATGATATCGCCCGCCCTAGCCCGGGCTTTGTAATAGAAATAGCGGCTATCAGGCGTGAAAGCGCGAGGCTCGAAGATCCAGTCATAAAGCTTGCCTTCCCGGCCGTCTAGGACGACCATCTCCTGCCCGCCAAGTTTCACGCCGTAGGCGAGACGCTTCCCGTCCGGGCTGAAACGCAGGAAAGTGATGGAATCGTAGGAAGCGCCAGCTGCGCCGTTTAAGACGACGCTTTCCCGGCCGCCGTTCTTCAGGATATAGGCGAACTGTTTCCCATCCGGGCTGGCTATGAAGCTCAAGCCCTCGAAAGCGGCCTGATTAGCCGGGATAGTGAAGACCGCCGTCTCTTCTAAGCCGGCAGCGCTCTTGTAATCCCTAGGAGCTTCGTCACCTATCGGCACCGCGCGAAAAACCATCAATGACAGGTATTGGTTCAGGGCGACCGATATCCCTAAGAGGATGATTGCCAGGCCGAGGCCGAAGGCTAGCTTGTTCTTTTCCCAAGCGAATGATGATGTCTTGTCTTTTTTCATATTTAGTAATGATAGTCTTTTTTCTTTATAATCGTGGCCGCGCGATAGAGCTGCTCATACAAGACGACGCGCGCCAATTCGTGCGGGAAAGTCAACCGTCCTAAGGAAACCTGGGGATATCGCCGGTACAGCTCCTCTGGGAATCCCAAAGCTCCGCCGATAACGAAGGTAAGGGGCTGGCTCTTTTCTAAGAAAGCGGCGAAAGCCGGCGAAGAGAATTCCTGGCCCCTTTCGGCTAGCAGATAGACGGAGCGGCCAGATTGCTTGCCTAGAGCCGCTTCGATCCGATCAGCTTCCTGTTCCTTAGCCGCCACCTGGTTCCGGCGGGAAAACGGGACGGCCGGTAGCTCGACGAGCTTCAGGCGGCAATACGGCGCCAGGCGCTTCCCATATTCTTGGATCGCAGCCTGCCAGGACTTGTCCTTGACCTTCCCGATCGCGATGATATTGATATCGAGCATAAAGAAAAAGATGATTAAAAGGCTTGAGCGCGAAAAACCTCCAGCTCGACCTTGGGATCCTGGTAGCAATCGGCGGGCAAGCCAGCCTTTTGCGAACATAATTGCCGTAGGAATTCTTCGCGGCTCCAGCCGGTTTCAGCCGCCACTTGCGGCAGGAAAACCCCGCTTTTTCGGCCTTTTCTGACGATTACGCCGTCTTGACCAAGGTCGATTGCCCGCCAGTCGCCTATTTTCTCCGGCCTAGACAGGGTGCTGATCTCATATTCCAAAGAGTCTAATTCCTCTTCCGTGACCGGCGTGAAGCGCCCGTCTTCGGTCGCGGCTGCGATCGCCATGTCGCGTACTACTTGCCAGAGCGGCCCGCTGGCGGCTATCTCGCCGAGGCAACCGCGCAATTCCCCTCCTATTCTTAGGGTCACGAAAGCCCCCTGGCTCTGGTTGAGGCGAGGAGAAGATATTTTCGGATTGATGATTTCCCTTTTCTTAATATAGGTTTCGACCGCCTGCCGGGCGATCTCTTTCAAGATTGCCTGGTCAGCCGCGCTAATTGGTTCCAAAGTTGACTGATTAGCGGAGGCGGGATCCCAGAAGATGACCGCGCCATAGCCGACGACGGCTTTCTTGTCGCCGAAGACCGTATCGCCGCTATTCTGGTACTTGCGGATTTGTGATTGCAACCCCAGTTCCTTCGCGATCGCGATTGCCGTCTTCACGGCTTCCAGCCCGCAGAGGACGGTTTCTTCATCCGTTTCCTTTAAGGAAACCTGGGAATGCTGAACCAAGGCAGCGATATCTTCCTGCCCGATGAGACGCAAGGTTTCGCTATCGATCCTTTCGGCAACCTCATCGCTTGGGTAGTGCGACATATCCGAACTGGCGATTATGATGTCGCCCGGTTCCAGATTATCAACCAATACCCGGGCCAAGGTTTGGTATGAATCTTCGTCCGTATTGCCGAACATAAGAGACACGATCTTGAAACCCGTTCCCAGAACCGTCTGTAGGAAAGGCAGTTGGACCTCGATCACGTGATCAGCGTCCTCTTCGGCACGATTTATTTTAATAAGAGGAGAAGCGGCAGCGAGCGAGCGAACCTTTTCCTGGTCGACAGCCACTAAGCCGAGCGGCGTTTCCCAATAATCACTGCCGTCGGTCTCGAGACCGGAGAAATAGCGATGGTGCGAATTGGCGATGATATAGACACGTCGGACTTCCTGGCCGGCGATAGCCTTATAGGCAGCAGCCGAAACCGGGCCACTATAATCGTAGCCGGCATGCGGTACGATGATGACTCTCGGCGTCCCGGTCGCTCCAGCCATTTCCGCCCCAGCCAGATAGCCGCGGATAACAGCAGACAATTCCTCCTTATCAGCCGGATAGAACTGGCCGGCAAAAGCGGCTGGCCGGATCGTTCCCGGCTTCTTAGAAAACCACATAGGCTTTATGATTAAGAAAGACAAGGCGGCGATAACCAAAATAATGGCCGCTACTATCAAAACGGTTTTTCTCTGCTTTAAACTTATCTTCATAAAATGATTATAGCATAAAATCCCATTAAACCATTAGTATTTCTCAATCTTTAGCCATCTATTTGACATAATCAATATAATATGATATTATAATTCCTCAACGTTCATTCTATCAATCCAAAAATATTCACCAAACTAAAGACAATAGACAATGGAAAAAACAATTAAGATCCGTGAGTTCCAGGAAAAGGCCCGCGAGCTCCTCTTGACCGAAGCCAGCGAAAGCATGATCAGGTTGGTCATCGACTATTTTGTCCTACTAATGGAATCCTTTTCAATCGAAGAAAAAGTCGAAGCAGCCATAACTAACGAAGGCTTCATGGAGATTGAGCTGCTTCTGAGACATCAACTCAAGGTCCTGGACGAATACGATGACTACTTCCAGAGGCAGAAAAAGGTGTTTGATGAAAAGCTGGACAGGATCCAAAACCCTGATAATTACCAGATCGGGGTGGCCGACCGGATGTCCCTTTCTGAAAAGCAATTAAGCCTCATGCTCTCTGCTTTAACAGAAGAATTCATCCCTCTGGCCAAAATGCCGGCCTGAAAAATCGCTGGGTTATAAAAAAGGAGCTGATATCAACCGTATCCGCTCCTTTTTTCTTATCATCTATCCTAAAATTTAAATCACCAGCTCCCGCTCGAACCGCCGCCGCCTGATGAGCCGCCGCCGAAGCCGCCGAAACCGCCGCCGCCTGATGAGCCGCCGCCGAAGCCGCCCGGAAAAATCCAGAACCCTCCCCGCCCTTTGCCTCGCGACTTAGGCTGAGGCAGAACGCAAGAAACCAAATAATCGAAGATCAGGCCTAGGATCAATAAGGAAGCCGGGATTGTCACCAACCAGACGAGAGTACGGAAGAATATCAAGGCGACCAAAAGGCCGATTACCAGCCCGATCGCGCCGCCTTCCCACCAAGCCTTGCTCTTCGCTAAATAGCGGCGCAAGGCGGACAGGAGCCAGCCAAGCATGATTATTATCCAGAAGATCGTCTCGAAGCTTAAATTCTTCAAGAAGCCGGCTGGAGTGCTGCTAGCTGTCTCCGCTTGGTATTCCCCTCTGGTCGCAGCCATCATCTGGTCGACTGCCTGGCTCAGGCCACCGTAATAATCAGCTTTTTGGAAGGCCGGTTTCAAGGTCTTAGTGATGATCTGATAGGCAGTCGCATCCGGCAAGGCGCCTTCCAGCCCATAGCCGGTCTCGATCCGCATCTGCCGGTCGTTAAACGCGACTAGCAGCAATATCCCGTTATCATTCTTCTCTTTCCCTATCCCCCATTCGGAAAATAATTTGTTAGCGAAGCTCTCGATCGTCTCCCCTTCCAAGCTGCTTATCGTAACGACCGCGATCTCATTAGTCGTTTCCTGGGCGAACCCGCTGAGCTTGGCCTCGAGGGCCGCCTTCTCTTCCGCTTTCAGGAGACCGGCATAATCATTAACAAAACCGGCCGGCTTCCCCGGGCTATTATAAGCCTGGGCCGAAAGACCGGCCAGCAAGAAAATCGCTATCAAGATGGATATAGTGCAGAAACGCTTCATAGCCGGGGCGGCTAGAGGACTATTTCACCTGCAATTCAACTTTCGGTGCTTCAGCCGCAGTATCAGCCGCTTGGAAATAGGCTTTCTCCGTATAGCCGAACGAACCGGCGATGAGGTTCATCGGCAGGCGCTTGATCATGACATTATAGCTCTTGACCTGGTCATTGAAACGGGAACGCTCGACGCTGATCCGGTTCTCGGTGCCTTCGAGCTGAGCCATCAAGGTCTGGACCGTCTCGCTCGACTTGAGATCCGGATAATTCTCCATTATCACCAACAAGCGGCCTAAGGCGCTTTCTACCTGGGTCGCGGCTTCAGCTTTCTGGTTGACGGTCTGGGCGCCGCTATAGCTGGCCCGAGCCGCGGCCAAATCCCCGAAGACCTTCTGTTCCTGGCTCATCGCCCCTTTGACCGATTCTACCAGATTCGGGATCAGGTCGAAACGGCGTTGATATTGAGTTTCGACTTGCGCCCATTGATTGTCGACGCCCTCGTTCGCGGTCACTAGGCGGTTATACGAGATCCAAAGCCAGCCGCCGATGATGACGACGACGGCTAAGATGATTAGCAAAGTCTTTTTCATAATTAAAGAGTTAATTTTTTAAAATCGCGTCTCAGCGCGATTCTAGGATTATAGCAGAATTTTTGGAAAAAATCAATCTAAAACTGAGCCTTAGCCCCCAGCCATTCCTTGAGCCAACGCCAGAAATCCTGGCCGGTCCGCTCATTCGGGCGCAAACGGTTTAGAAGCCAGATATCGCGTGCCGATTGCCGCGAATCCGGCCGGACGGAAACCGCCGCCAGATAGCCGGATGAGGAAGCGATTGCCTGGTCGGCCTGGTCGTAGTAGCCGAAGGGATAGGCGAAAGTGAGGATCGGCTGGCCGGTCATCCCTGAGAGGATCCGCCGGCTTGCCCGGATCTCGAAATCCGCATCTTTCTGTTTCTTGCGGCGCAGGTCAGGATGGTTGAAGGTATGCGAGCCGATCTCGATCAGCGGGCTCTTAGCTAGCTCCTCTAATTGGGCGCGAGACAGATAGCCTGGCTTATCAAGAGCATTCACTATCACATAGACGGTCGCCTTGGCTTGGTGTTTTTGGAGCAAGGGGAAAGCGTTGGTATAGAAATCCTCATAGCCGTCATCGAAAGTGAGAGCGACGCTTTTCGCCGGCGGATTCTTCCCGGCCTTCAAGCCGGCCGCTATCTCGGAAACGAAGACCGTCTGGTAGCCTCCATCCTCAAGCGCTTGCAATTGGGCGGCGAAAGCGGACGGCTTCACATACAAGCCTTTCAGGGTCGTCGTCACCGACGGTTCCTCGATGTAATGGTACATGAAAATCGGCGCCAGTTCTTTCGGATCAGCCGAAGCCGGTCGTTCCCGCTTCGACGCCGCGACAGAAGAAGTAGCTGTCGGCAATATCTCCTTGGCTGCCAAGGCTTGATAGCTAACAATAGGAGAAACCGGTTCTTTTATAGCTTCTGAGCGGCGAGGCACGGAAAAGAAGCCTCCTTGGAGCAAGGCGGTCGAGACGAACAGCAGGATTAAGCGTTTAAATAAGGCCATCAGCTTGATATTTCAAATAAATACTAACTTTTTTAGCATCTCGAGTCAACCGCGGAAAAATAAATAAGGCCAGGGTCTAGGAATCTAAACTCTGGCCTTAAATACATTTATCCGATCAGCTCGGATTCTTGATCTGATAGCATTTCTCGATGGACAAATAACTTCGGCAGATGAAATATCGGCAAACAGCTCGGCTATACTGCTCGATCATCTTCCAGACATCCATCGCCAGGCAGAAGCGCTCTCTCAGGGTAGTCTTCCCACCATTATGCTTAATCATCTCCAGGAAATTCTCATAATGGTTAGGGTTTATTTGGCAGACCACCCGGTGATAGTTCTTGGCCGCGGCCCAGAGAGCGGACGGCCCGCCGACATCGATATTCATGCGGGCGTCTTCTATATCGGCCCCGCTCTGGGTAATGGTCTTCTCGAAAGGATAAAGGTTTATCACCACGAGATCGATTGGCAGGGCATCTTCCCGTTCCAAGTCCCCCTGATGGGCGGCGCAATACGTCTCGGTGAGATATCCGAGAAAGAGCTTGTGATGCAAGGTCTTGACCAAGCCGCCTTCGCTTTCTTGCTGGCCGGTATAGCCTGATACCTCGCGAATATTCTTTGCCAGCTGTTCCGGGGTGACTATCTCCTTGATCCTCGTAAATGTCCCGCCAGTGGTGAAAATCAAAATATACGGGTTGACCTCTATCAGCCCCGGAATCAGGATTTCCAATTTGGTCTTGTCCATCACGGACACGATCGCGGTCCGTAACGGCACCAGATCGTCAATCTTTTCTACTTTTCTCATTTGACTGTTTTTTTATGGTTTATAAAAGAATTTTAGTTAAAAAAGAACTTCTAATTGTATAATTTCCTGCCTATGAAGTCAATCAGTTATCTTGACGCCCTAAGTATTGACACTTAAGGCAATAAATGATAATATATAATGTTCTTTATAAAATGGCGTAACCAGGATAGGACCTAGCCGGCGGCATCTAATATGTCGGGGGTCGGATATTTGAACATCTGACCCCTAAATAATCAACCATATGTGGCGATTATTCAACGGCTTCCTAGCGATCCTCGTCATCATGATCGCCTTGAAGTGGTTCCTTCCTGAAGAGGTGAGCAGCTTAGCTACAGAGATCTTGATCAAAGTCCTGACTTTGATAAAAGTCCTCTTAGCGCAAGTTAACTTGCCGCAATAGCAAAAAAAGTCTTCCTCCCGGAAGGCTTTTTTCTTTATAACCGCTTCCGATCTTCTTAGAATATCTGCTGCCCTAAGGTGATAAACATGGTGAGGGCTGAAACGGCCATGATTAGGAAGGTGCCCCAGACCAAGCCGTTCGACCAGCCGCCACTCCGGTATTCGCCCATGATCCCCTTGTGGCGGGCTATCCGGGCGATGATGAAGATGAGAGGGACGGACACGACGCCATTCATAACGGCGGTAAAGACCAGGGCCTTCATCGGGTCGATGCCCAGGAAATTTATCATCAATCCCAGGATAGTCGCGATCGTGATGACGCCATAGAAGCCATGGGCCCGCTTGAACTTCAAGTTCAGGCCTTCGCGCCAATTCATGGCTTCGGACAAGGCATAGGAAGCAGAACCGGACAGGACCGGGACGGCCAAGAGGCCGAGGCCGACGATGCCGAAAGCGAATATCAGCTTGGCCCAGAGACCGGCGTTCGGGAAGGTGCTGACTAGAGGCTCGATTGCCCGGGCGGCATCGGCTGCCGTCCCGATATCGGTCAAGCCGTTGGCGTTCAAGACGGTCGCGCCGACCACGATGATGCACCAGGCGCCGATTTCCGAGGATAGCATGCCTAAGAAATTATCAAACCGGACGTTATGCAGGAATCTTTTCAAGCCGCGCGGCGGACCGTTCTTGCGCAGCAGATGGCGCGCCTTCTCTTCCTCGACTTCCTGGGAAGCTTCCCAAAAGAACATGTACGGCGAAATCGTCGTCCCCAGGACGCCGGTGATAATGAAGAAGAAGGCGAAGCTCAGCTCAAGCTTGGGGACGAAAGTCGATTTCAGGATCAGGAGCCAAGGCTGGTTGACCAAGAAGACCGTGATGGGATAGGCAACCAGCGCCAAGACGAACCATTTCAGGATCCGGGAATACGTCTTATACGAAGTGAAAATCTCGAGGATCAGGATGAGGGCTGTAAAAAAGAGCATCAGGATCGTAAAATTCACCGGCGCTATCAATTGGGCCGCTTCGGCCATGGCGCCAATATCCGCGCCGATATTTATCGTATTGGCGATAAAGACCAAGGCGACAGCAAAAAACAGCAGCCTCTTCCCGTAGTGCTGCTTAATAACGGCGGCCAGGCCTTTGCCGGTTACGGCGCCGATCCGGGCGCAGGCTTCTTGGACAGCGGTCAGAAAAGGCAGCATCAGGACTGCTACCCATAGCTGCCGGTAGCCGAATTGGGCGCCAGTCTGGGTATAGGTCGCGATGCCCGAGGGGTCATCATCAGCCGCGCCGGTGATAAGCCCCGGGCCGATAATCTTGGAAAATTTCTTGATCTTGGACCAGGATTTCTTGATTAGCTTCATAGAAAAAGAGTTGGTATTATCTTTCTTCATTCTACCAGACAAACCACTAAAATCTCAATCTGGCTTGGGGATAACAAAAATCCCTGATGCCAGGGATCTCTGTTCCATTCGGCGATTATATCAAATCGTCTTTATTCTCTTATCTTGTCGGCACCGCTGTCTGGGTCGGGGCCTGATTGCCAGCGCCGGCATTAGCCGGGGCTCCGCCATCCGGGGCTATATTAGCGCCCTGGTCTTGACCAGGAAACTGGGCTTGTCCAGACGGAACCTGGCTATTAGCTCGCCAGTTGTTCGTCATCGGGCGGGGCTGGCGATTGCCGCGTTCGCTGAAGCGGAAATTTTTCCGTCCACAACTGCCATTACCATAATCATGGCCGGAACCGATCTTAGCTCCCAGCGCTAGGCCGAAAGAAAAAATAGCTAGGACAACGACTATCACTAGGGCGACTTTAGCTAATTTCTGCCAAAATTCCTTATTAAACTTCTTGCTCTCTTCCATAGTTTATTGATTTTAAAAATTAGCGGCTCAAAGGCCTTATCTCTATTACGCTCCAGGAAAAACAAAAATTCAAAACAAGGCAGCCAGTACGGCTGCCTTGCCATTTTAGATTATTCTTTTCTAAATTATAGATCTAGGTTCTCCCCGCCGTCATCGAGCAGCAGGTTCCCGGCTTCAGACAAGGCCGGAGCAGCGCTCGCTGAAGTCGAGCTAGCGCTTGAATCGCGGCAGGCTTTGACTTCCTGCTGGTAGGTCTTCCAAACTTCGTTCCTGGCTTTTTTAGCCGTTAAGCGGACATCTTTCACGGCCTGGTTGAAACTATCCTTGCAGACCTTGAAGGCTTTCACCCGTTCCAGGTTGGCCGACAGGTCGAGAGCCGCCTTCTGGCAAGTATCGCGCTCTGTGATTGCTTTAGTTAGCCCGGTGGCGCTATCGCTAACCGTCGTCTTCATTGCCTCATCCTTCTTATTGATTGCAAGTTTCAGACAGGCGATGACCTCTGGCGTCAATTCCACCTTGCCCAAATTATCCGCGACCTCTTTCTTCTGCCCCCAGAGCGCATTACCGATCTTCATGATCTTCTCATAGAGTCCTATCGCCCAAGGGCCAGCGATCTTTTCCAGGCTCGAGCTGGAGGCTATCTTCGGAGCGTCAGCAATCGCCTTAGTATTGGAAGCGACTTTGGCCTCCTTGATCCGGATACCGTAGAGGGCGCCATTTTCGTTCTTCATGACCTTGAAAAACTTGATCTGGGACGGATCAGGGATCTTCTCGACGCTTGCTTCTTTGGCCAGGACAAAAGCCGGCACCAGGAAAGCGGAAAACAAAAAAATGATTAAGATCTTTTTCATATGTTTATCATTTAATGGCCTAAGGCCATATTATCTCATCATTGGGGCAAGGGGCAGCCGCTCTTCTCAGCCAGTTGGGCTAAAGTCTGTTCGCCCTCCAGCTGACTGCCGTCTTTGAAAGTCCAAGTCGGATAGTATTCGATATCCTGCTTCCGGCAAGCCGTAGACTGGCTCTGGCCGTCAGGCGTCAGGCACTCGACGAAAGGCAAGGCAGAAACGCCGGTCCCGAAAAGATTCTCCTGCTCCTGGCAGACATCGCAATAGGAAGAACCGTAATATTTGACTCCCTGGCTCTTCAGGCATTTAGCGAAAGTGAGGAACGGATCACGGCCGGAAGAATAGTGGCGATAGGCGAAAAAGGCAATCGCCAACAAAATGACAATCCCGAGGCTCACTATGGTTAAACGGATCATTTTTTGAGACATAAAAAAATATTTTCTAGAATAAGCTAACCTTAATATTCTAGCATAATCCTATAAAAATTGAAAAAACTAAGATGAAGTTATAAAAGCCGCTTGAGTTTACTAATAGCGCCGCTTATAATGATTAGCCACATATTTCCCGATCTCTATAATCGCGACCAGGACAACCGCATTGGCAGCCAGAAGCGCCCATTGGCCGAGATGTAGCGGCGTAAGCCCTAGAAACCGCTGAGTCGGCGACCAATAGGTTATCAGGCCGGCTAACAACAAACTGGTTAAAACGACAACGAACAGCCATTTATTAGACCAAAAATTCTCGTATTTCCAAAAGGGTTTGCGCAAGGTCCGGCAAGTGAAAATATAGACGACCGAGTTGAAGGCGAGGGACATGAAAGCCATAGTCTGGCCAAGAATCAGGTTATCATGATGCAAGCCGAAATACCAGAAGAAAGCCAAGGAAATAGAGCCGGAAAGCAAGGATACGGCGATAGTCAAGAAAAGATGGAGGCGGCCGAAAATCGGTTCGCTCATCCTTTTCGGGCCATCGAGCATTGTTTCCTTTTCCTTCGGCTCAAAACCTAGGATGAAATCTTCCGGGCCATCGCAAATCAGTTGCAGCCAGAGAATCTGCACGATCGTCAGGGGAATCGGCCATCCTAGAAGCAAGGCGCCGATGACGACCACAACTTCCGCGAAAGAATTGGAGAGAATGAAAAGGACGATCTTCTTGATATTCTCGAAGACTAGGCGGCCAACTTCGATTGCCGAGACGATCGTCTTGAAATTATTGTCAAGCAATATCAGATCCGCCGTCTCTTTGGCTACCTCCGAAGCGTCGCCGACGACGATGCCGATGTTAGCTTTCTTGAGGGCCGGCGCATCGTTAACGCCATCGCCGGTCATGGCGACAATCTCGCCCCTCTCCTGCAAGGCCTGGACGATCATCAGCTTCTGTTCCGGCGTCACCCGAGCAAAAAGCTTCACCTGGCTAACCCGGTCCCTGAAGGCCTGTTCATCCAGCCTCTCCAGTTCGCTACCTTCCAAAATCTCCTCAGCCTCTACCTTCAAGTCTAGGAATTCCATAATCTTAACGGCAGTCCGGTGGTAATCGCCGGTAACGACCTTGATTCCCAAGCCGGCCTGGGAAGCGGCCGCCAGAGCCTCCTTGACGTCAGCGCGAGGCGGGTCCCAAAGTCCGACCATCCCGTCTCAAACCAGGGGTGGCAAACTCTTCTCGTTTAAACCGGAAATCTCAGCTGCCGTAACGGCCTGATGGGCAAAAGCCAGGAGCTTAAGGCCTTCAGCCGCCCAACCGTTGATCTTATCCATCAAGCCTTTCTTTTCGGCCGGCGTCAGCTGCGTCCTCTGCATTATCGCTTCCGGCGCTCCCTTGACCAGCAGCTGGTTCCCGGCGCCGTCAGAGGAAAAATCGTTGACCGAAGCCATGAACTTATGCCCGCTGCCAAAGGGGATCTCTGAAATTCGACGATAACGGTCGACGGTTCTTTCTTGGTCGAAATCCCGCCGGCCGCGCAAAAAATCCCAAAGGGCAATCTCTAAGGTATCGTCCAGGTCGTTGCAGAGGCACATGGACAAGAAACTTTTTTCTTGGTCGACGAAATCCGTAGCCACGACCCTCATCTTCCCTTCGGTCAGGGTCCCGGTCTTATCGGTACAAATCATGGTTACAGCCCCCAAAGTCTCGACAGCCAATATTTTCCTGATCAGTGCCTGGCGATTTAAGCTGTTGCGCATGGCCAAAACCAGAACCAAAGTGATAACGATAATGAGTGCTTCGGGAATGGCCGCGACCAGGAGGATAGCGGCTAATTCCAGCATCGGCCCGAAACCCCGTCCCAAGGCGAAGCCGAAAACAAAAACCAGGCTGGCTAAAAAGACGGAAATCAGGATCAAAGCCCGCGTCAATTTCTTCAGACGGATCTGCAGGGTCGTTTCCGGCTCGACGGTATCCTTCAAGGTCTGGGCAATCCGGCCGATCTTGGTCTCCTGGCCTATCTTCTCCACTCTCATGATCCCTCGGCCGGAAGAAACGACTGTCCCTAAAAAGACTTCTGAATCCTGTTCCTTGTTGATTGCCTCGCTCTCGCCAGTTAAGACCGCTTCATCGGTAAAAAGAGCGAAGGCTTCCAAAAGACGGCCGTCCGCCGGCACGCGATCGCCAGCGGCCAAGAAGACGACATCCCCGGGAACGAGCTCGGCCGCATCGATATCCTGCCTTTCATCATCCCTGAGGACGCGCGCGACCGGCTTGACCAGTTTCTTCAGAGCGGCTAACGTCTTCTGCGTCTTATTCTCTTGGAAAAACCCCATCAAAGCATTGATGACGACGACTGAAAATATCAAAACAATATCTACGTATTTTTGCAAGAAAAAAGACACCAAACCGGCACCGGCCAGGGTATAGACCAGGGGGTTGGCGAACTGGCGCAGGAAAAGTTTTAAGGCGGATGGGGTTTTCTCGGCGGGCAGGATATTCCGCCCGGCTGAGAGACGAATCCTGTTTACTTCCGTGGTCCTAAGATTCTTGTGAAGCATAATCCTTTGAAACTACCGGTTGATAAAAAATTCTACCACAATAAAAGTCAGCCAGAAGCCCAAAAGCGCCGCGGCTTCGCGCTTTGAAACTACCCGGCCCGACTTCATGAACCTAAAGAGTATAAGAGAGGCCGCCACCATGAACAGGCCAGTGACATAGATTATTTTCGGCGAGAAAGTGAAAGGATTGACTAAGGCGAGGATACCTACGACGATAGTCGCGTCTGCCAGTACGGTCCCGAGTATGTCCCCGACAGCCAGAGAATCATCCCGCTTCTTGACGGCCTTCAGGGAGAATATGAACTCGGGCATAGTCGTACCGATACTGACGACCAGCATGCCAATCAGGACAGGGTTGATGCCAATATCGCCTGCCAGCGAAACGGCCGAAACGACCGTGAAGTGGGTGCCGACCAGCATGACGGCCAAGCTGAACAACAGCCATAAAAGATTCTTTCTCCGATTGTCGCCTTTCTGCAAAAAGACAGAGTCCTCGATGCCATCCTTCAAGGCGAGGTAATAAAAAACGCCGCCCGATAAGACCAAGGCTGCGCCCTCTAGGCGGGAAAAATGCCCATTCAAGCCCAAAATGAGCGGCAAGAGGAGCATGAAAGGAAAGACCGATCGTTTCTTCACAATATTGCTCTCTATCTTCAAGCCGCGGCCGGCCAGAAAGATGACAGCGGCGAAAAGCAAGGTGAGGTCGGCGATATTGGAACCGAAAAGCAGGCCCAAGCCGAAGGAAGGCAGGTCTTCGAGCGCGGCGTTAACGGAAATGAAAGTCTCGGGCAGGACAGAAATAACCGCGATGACGATGAAGCCGACGGTATACTTGGAAAGATGGAAACTTTCCGCCAACCTGGCGGCATATTTGGTAGATAAGGTAGCTCCCTTAACGACCAGAAACAAAGAAACGACGAAAATGAATAGATTGGTAAACATATGTAGCGTTATTATCAGCTCCCCGTCTTCAAGGCAGGCCATAATCTACGGCCGGAAACTGCGCTGAACAAGAATAGGCCGGAAAGGAAGATAAGGATCATGTTCCAAGTCGTCTCTATCGCGATAATGAGCAGAACTACGCCTATCACTGCTCGCAGCAGGCGGCCAGGAGCCGCAAGCCGGCTTGACCGCTTAGAACCAATTAGGCGAGTCGCCACATAGCCGATGAGGAAAGCTAGGATATAAAAAGCTACTATCAAGCCCTGGCCAAGGGGCGATAAGATGAAGGTCGCCGGCGATCCAGCGAAAAAATCCCGTTTGATTTTAGGAACTAGCCGGAAAGTATCCAAACTCTCAACTAAGCCGAAGGTTTCCTTTTCTCCGACAGCCAACGTATACTTTCCATGATTTCCCGACCTGGAGGATACATAGATATCATAACGGCCAGGCGCAGCTAAAGTCCGATATTCCGGACCTTTCAGGTAATCGTCGTGGCCAAAAGGTTCGAAAAACTTCTGCCAAGAAAAACCCGAGCCATCAAGCCGGGCGAACGGGACGGAGAGGCCACCATCCTTGAAGATATCCACTGTGAAGTCGGTCTCCTGCCCAGGCAAATCCGGAACCAAGATATTCACGTAGAGTGCAAATGGCTGGTCAGCAAAGATGTGATAGATGTGGGGCTCACCGGCCAAGCGGCTGTAATAGGCCTTGGAAATCTCTGGCTCCGATATAGTCACCCCAAAGGCAGCCAACTGCGGCTGATGGGCAAAGACAAGAAATGGCACAAATAAGCCGATAGCAGCGATAAAAAGATGTCTAATCGATAGCTTCATGATTAAATATTACCATTTATTAGCCATCTTTGAAAGAGCGACTGAGGAACCGAACCGGTTACCAACGCGATAGAGGACTCTACTAACAGCACCAAGAATAACTTCGATATTTTGGCTATCAACGATACTGTAGCAGGAAAAGATTGTCGCCGTCATCATAGACATCAATCCGATGGATAGGATTTTTTTCTTTCTGTCAAAAATGACCACGTCATCTTTCTGGAGACACACGTTTTCGGCATCCCACGGTTTTTCGCTTTTTATAATCAGCATGGCTTATCGGTTTAAAGGTTAATATTCGTTTGAAAAAGAAAAACTAACTGATTAATACACCATTTAAACGTATTTAAGTTAGGTTTAATACCCAAAAATAGTTGGTGAATTAATTATTATATTTGAACCAATTA
>CAYOKE010000021.1:0-354 GCA_964404515.1 uncultured Gammaproteobacteria bacterium
CTAAACCATAGGAGACGGGAAAATCGACTTTGCCTTCGATGGTCACATTGTCCTGGGCTGGGGCGTAAAAACTTTGGAAATCATCTAAAACCGCCTTGAGCTGCTTGTAGATATCAACGCGTGTCCTTTCGTGCTATTCTTTGTCGGTATCGGTATCGGATACTTCCTGGAAGCAGAAGATATCCGTATCAGCCCGATGGGCCTTGATAAAATTTAGGAGCGGCTCGAAGATTCGCCCGCCCCAAATGTTGAGGGAAATTATTCTTATATTTTAGCTTAAAAGTCGGGGTGGAGAGATTTGAACTCTCGATCTTCTGGTCCCAAACCAGACGCCTTAGACCAACTGGGCCACAC
>CAYOKE010000021.1:429-15189 GCA_964404515.1 uncultured Gammaproteobacteria bacterium
GACTCGAACCGACGACCTCTAGGTTATGGGCCTAGCGAGCTGCCAACTGCTCTACCCCGCGATATAAGGTAATCCGCTTGGCGGATCCTGGTGGGCGATGGAGGAGTTGAACCTCCGACCTCAACATTATCAGTGTTGCGCTCTAACCAACTGAGCTAATCGCCCGCGAATTTACGAGTAAGAATATAACAAATAATAAATAAAAAGGCAAGAGATTAGAGCTGAGAAATGAGCAAAGTCAGCTCGGTTCTGACGTCACCTTGGCCTGTCTTGTTCAAGAAGTCGAGACGGATTAGACGGTCAAGATGCTTCTGGAGGGCAGTGCGGGTAAAATTCTTGGCCTGCAGGGCGCCTTTCTTGGCGACGAAGGGGTGGAGCTTGAGTTGGCTAGCCATTTCATTAGGATTGAGCTTATCATCCAGCGCTTCCCGGATCTGGAGCAGGATCTTGAATTGGCGGATGAGCATCGCGAGAAGATATTCATCGCTCAGCCCGGCGGCCGATTGTTCTTCTAAGAGGCGGGAAGCTAAGACTTTGTTTTTGGCGCTTAAGGCGTCAGTAAAGGCGAAGATATCTTCCGCAAAAGAGCCGGTAACCATCTCTTTCACGTCTGCTTCGATAATCATTTTCTGCGGGGTATAGAAAGCCAGTTTTTTCAAGTTCTGGGCGATGAGCCAGAGATCGCTTCCAGTTAGGTTGATGAGCAGGGAAGCGGCCGTGGCATTGATATCTTTTTGGAAGCCGCTTACTTCCTTCTTGATGAAGCTCAAGAGCTGGGCGCTGGTAAGCGGATCAAAACGCTGGACATATTTTTGCTTTGCTAGGAATGAGAACAGCTTCCGACTTTCTGCTTTCAGCGGCTTGTTCTTGGTATCCAGCTCCTCGTCCCAGAAGATGATTATGTTGTCATCGCCAGCGGAAAGCTTCTTTAGATATTCGGCTAAGGCGGCGAATATCTTTTCTTTCTTATTCTTGAAAATATTCTCGATTACGACTAGGCGTTTTTTAACGAAGAGGGAACCGGTATTTATCTTCTCGCTGATTTCCGTCAGGTCAGTCGCCGCTCCTTCAACCACGCTCAAGCTCTGGGACTCGGGGTCTACGTCCTTGATAAATTTTTTCTTCATTTCTTGGAGCATCCGGCGGGAGCGAAAAGTATCACCGCCGTAAAGGAAGATAATCATAGCTATTTTCGATACTTCTTTATAGCTTGCTGGAATCGGTCGCCCTTTTCCTGGAAATTCCGGAATAGGCTATAGCTCGGCGAAGCCGTGGAAAGCAGGCAGATTTTCCCAGGCGCGATCTGGCGATAGGCGAATTTCACGGCCTCGGCCATGCTTCGGGTGGATAGCCCCTTGGGTAGAGGGAGCTTCTTTCGGCGGTAGGCTGATCTTATCGCTCCAGCTATTTTCCGACCGCTATCCGGGAAGAAGACGAAGTTGGGTATGGCTAGGCCAGCTAGTCTTTCGGCTAAGACAGAGAAGTCGTATCCGCGGTCCTCGCCTCCTAGAATGATTGTGCCGATATCTTTTTGGAAAACGTCGATAGCCGCTAAAGTCGATTCAGGAGTGGTAGAAATCGCGTCGTCATAGAAAGAGATGCCTTTATGTCGGCCGACGAATTGCAGGCGATGTTCGAGATTAGTGAATTTTTTCAGGGCTTGCCGGATATGGCGGTTATCGATCCCATATATCTTGGCCGTGCAGACAGCTGCCATGATATTCTTCAGATTATGGGTGCCGAGCAGTTTTATTTCCGAGAGCGGCATGATCTTTTCCGCGCCATAATAAAGATTCCCTTGGCGAACTGAGCAGCGCTTGAGGTAGTCGATTTTGCGGGCGTTAGTTTTTTGAGCCAACGCTCTTAGCCGGGGATATTCAGAGTTGAAGACGAAAGAATCGTCTTCGGTCTGGAAATTAGTGATGTTAGCCTTGGCGGCGAAATAGTTAGCGAAGCCGCGGTGGTAGGGAAGATGGTCAGGGAAGATGTTTATGAAGACCGAGACGCGCGGGCTCCTAGTCGCGGTTGCTAACTGGTAGCTGGATAGCTCATAGATAAAAATCCGGTCCTCGCCATCACCAGCCAAGTATTGGAGCGGGTCATGGCCGATATTACCGACCAGATAAGCTTTCCGGCCCGCCGCTTTCATAATCTGGAAGATGAGGGAGGCGGTCGTGCTTTTGCCCTTGGTGCCAGTCACGCCGATCGTCTGCTCTCTACAGTTTTCTAAGAATAGGTTGGTTATCGAGCTTATCTCGCGTCCGGAATTTTTAGCTGCCGTCAGCTCCGGTTCTTGGTCGCTGATGCCTGGAGATTTGATTATGACCTCGTATCGGCTGACAGCTTCCAAATAACCAAGGCCGGAAAAAATCATTACCCGCTCGTCCTTTAGGTCGATCGGCTTACGGTCGGCGACTCCGAATCGGAGATGGGGATATTTTTTCCTTAGATAACGATAGGCGAATTTTCCTTCTAAGCCATAGCCAAGGATGAGGATTTTCTTGAAATTGAGCGGAACATTGTCTCCGGGTTGGCTTTTCAGGGCTTCATTCAGCAATCTCCCGGGATCCTTTATCCGCGGAGCGACGTGTCGCCTGAAATATTTGACGATCGGGCTCGATAGCCATTCCTTCTTAGCGCTGATTAGCAGGAATGCGGCCTCCACCTCTGTCGGCGTGCCGACGCAGTCGAAAGGCTTGAATTTCTTCTCACCCCAGAGTTCTTGGAAAACCGGCAACGCTTCGCCTTTGGCTAACAGGTCGTGTCCGAAAATTTTTATCATCTGCTCCCGGCCGAGGAAGGCGGCTAGTTGCGAGAAGGCGAAGAGACACTTCGGGCATTCCCCGCACCAGCGTTTCTCCGCTGTCTTGGTGAGGGAGAAATTGCGGTTGCAGCTGGAGAATGCCGGCAGGTATTTTTTATAGCTGGAAAAAAGCTGGCTGATCTTGAGTTCGGAGAATCGCCGGAGTAGGCTGAAATAATTGATATCAGGCGTTATGAAATCGCGGAGATAGGCCCGGAAATCATTCTCGAATTCTAGAGATTTACTATATTGGTGGTTTATCTCCGTCCCGAGGTAGCGGACGTTGCCGTAATTGGCGCTCGCTTCGTTCGCGAAGACGATGTGACGATAACCTTTCAGGGCGGCTGCTAAGACGGTTATCCAGGAATAGATGGCTGAGATCGGTATGTGGCCGTTATAGGCACCGCGCCTATTCAGCTCAATGAGACCGGGATCGATTTCCCGGCCGACGACTATTCTGTCCCGGCCGACGACCTTGGCAGTTTCTTTCTGGATAGCGCTATCACGCAAGGAGATGAGGCTGAAATTGTGTCCCAGCTCCTTCAATATTTCCGCTGCCAAGCTTGAATCTTTGCCGCCGCCCCAAGGCAGAAGGGAACGATCGGCCAATCGGATCCGGATCGGTTTAGCCGCCTTTTTGTTTCGATGAGGGAAATCAACCAGCCCGCGGAAATTAATCTTGTTACGGTAGAAGAATTCGCCTAGGCCTTTAGTATAGAGCTTGTTCCAGAAAGCCGCCTCGGCTTTCGAGAGGGAACCGCTCCTGATTATGATCTTTCTGGGGCAGTAGGCCTTATAGTACCCGATACCGAGCGCCAGATGCAGATTGAAGACGATTTTGTCGATCAGAACCCGGTCGGATTTTTTCCAGACAACCCCTGGTCCTAGTAGGATTTTCTCGATGAATTTTTGGCCGTTGTCGAAGGAATATAAAAAAGAGATAGTATTGGCCTTCCGATCAATACTATACGATTCGAAAACGAAGGTTGTTGGCTTTTTTGGACGACGGGTCATTTTTTATCGGATGATTATATTTGTAATCCTTTATTTAAGGTCTCCCCAATCGCGCCCGACACTTTCCTCGACGATGATCGGGACGCGTAGCTTGAGGGCGCCTTGCATGATTTCTTTTATCTTATGGGAATAGTATTCAATTTTATCCTTTCTGACCTCGAAAATCAACTCATCATGGACCTGGAGTAGGAGGCGGATTTCGCCTTCTTTACCCTTTATCAGGCCTTCGATTTCCACCATGGCCAGTTTTATGAGGTCAGCGGCCGTCCCTTGGAGGGGCGTGTTTATCGCCATACGCTCGGCGCTTTTCCTGACTGCCGGGATGTTGGAATTTATCTCCGGCAATGGGCGCTTGCGGCCGAAGAGGGTCAGGGCATAACCCTTATTTCTCGCTTCTTTAATTGAATTATCGACCATCTTCTTGACGCTCGGGTAGGCGGCGAAGTACTTAGCAATGAATTCCTGGGCGCGCCCATAGGGGATGCCGGCTGACTGGCTCAGGCCGTGCGGGCCTTGACCGTAGAGGATGCCAAAATTTATCGCTTTCGCCTCCCGGCGCATATTTTTGGTCACTGCTTCTGGCTCGACCTCGTTTATCTCCGCTGCGGTCGCAGCATGGATATCTTCTTCGGCCCGGAAAGCGGCAATCATCTTCCGGTCGCCAGACATGTGGGCAGCCAGACGCAATTCTATTTGGGAATAGTCGAAGCTCAGAAGCTCGTAGCCGTGTTCTGCCACGAAGGCCGTCCGGATCTTCCGGCCTTCTTCGGTCCGGGTCGGGATATTTTGCAGGTTCGGATCAGTCGAAGATAAGCGGCCGGTAGCGGTTATTGTCTGGTTGAAGCTGGTATGGATGCGGCCGGTCTTGGGGTTGACCATCGTCGGCAAGGCATTCAGGTAGGTGGTTTGCAGTTTATTCAGTTCCCGATAGTCGCGCAGGAAAGGGATGATCGGGTGCAGATCATTAAGCTTTTCCAGCTCATCCTCAGCCGTCGAAAAACCGGTTTTGGTCTTTTTGATGTTGTCGGTCGGGATAGTTAACTTCTCGAACAGCACTTCCTTGAGTTGCTTGGTGGAATTGATGTTGAACTGGCCTTTTGCCTGGTGATAGATTTCTTTTTCTAATTTAGCCAGCTTGGCGCCAACTTCCTTATCTAATTCTTTCAAAGGTTTAGGATCGATCTTAATGCCGTTATTTTCCATCTCGCCCAAGACCGGGACGAGCGGCAACTCTATTTTATTGAATAGCTCCTCTAATCCTTCTGCCTTGATGCGTTTTGACAGGATTTTCGTCAGACGATTGGTGAAGTCCGCGTCTTCGCAGGAGTAGAGACTGAGTTTTTCCGGATCGAGCGCCTTGAAGTCGATCGTCAACTGGGTAGGCTGGGTATCGGCCAGGTTCACTTTGGAGATCTTCTCGAAACCTAATTCCGTGAAAGCTAAGGCGTCGAGATTGTGCTGGCGGCTCGAAGGATTAAGGAGATAGGAAGCCACCATGGTGTCGAAAGCTAGGCCCTCTAACTCTAATCCTTGGTTCTTGAGGACGCGCCAATCGAATTTAAGGTTATGACCGTATTTCTTTATCCCAGAGTCTTCCAGGATCGGTTTCAGGGCGTCTAAGCGAGATTTGGTTGCTAGGACGAAATAGGCCTCGCCTTCTTTCCAGGAGAAGCTTATCCCTAGCAGTTCGGCCGTGAGCGTATCCAGCCCAGAGGTCTCAGTATCTAAGGCGAAAGCTTTCTGCGTCTTCAGCTTTTTCAGGAAGCTGGCGAATTTCTTATCGTCGTCGACTAGGGTATACGAGAATTTCCGAGCGTTACGGGCGAACTTGGCAGCGCCAGAACCGCGCTCTTCTTCTCGGGGGCTTATCTCTGTTTCTGTTTCCGCCTTCCGCCCGTGCGCCTTATTGATATTGTCTCGTAGATCCTTGACTTTCGTTAAGAGCGATTTGAACTCCAGGTCACTAAATATAGATAAGACCTTCTCCAGCTTGAAATTGGAGAATTCGATGCTATCCAGAGAGAATTTTAGGGGAGCTTTTTGGTTAATGGTCGCTAAGCGTCGGCTCAGGTAGGCATTGTCCTTGTATTCTTGCAGTAATTCCGCTATCCGGCCGCGGATTTTTTGACTCTTTTTCCCCAAGGCGGCATAAACGCCGTCGAGATCCTGGAAATCGTTCAATAGCTCAATAGCCGTCTTCTCGCCGATGCCCTTCACGCCCGGGATGTTATCACTCGGATCGCCGCGCAAGGCCTTATAGTCAACCATCTGTTCGGGCTTCAGCCCGCCATACCTTTCTTGCACCTGATCGATACCGTAGAGGACGCTGTCTGAAAGGCCGCGGCTCATCGTGTAGACCTTAGTCCTCTCATCCACCAGTTGCAGGGTGTCGAGGTCGCCAGTGATGATGATCTTTTCCAGGTTCTTATGGGAGCCAGTCTGTTCACAGATCGTTCCGATAAGGTCGTCGGCTTCATAGCCGCTAAGCTCGAAGATCGGGATATTGAAAGCTCCAGCCACCTCCTTCACAAGCGGGATCTGCTCATACAGCTCATCCGGCGCCTTGACTCGGGTCGCCTTATATTGAGCGTATTCTTCATGACGGAAGGTCGGCCCCTTCTTATCCAGGGTCAGGACCACGTATTCCGGATGGAATTCGTTCAGGGCTTTGAGCAGGAAGGAAGTGAAGCCATAGACAGCATTCACTATCCGTCCGTCCTTGGTTCGCAAGGTCGGCGGCAAAGCATGAAAACTGCGGTGGATAAGGGCATTACCATCAATTATTATCAGTTTAGGCTTAGTCTTAGACATGGCTTAATCTTATCATTTTTCTGGCGGTCTAGCAAAAGCTGAAAATAGAAAAATAAAAGGCGTTTTAGAGTCGATAATCGCTCTGAAAACGCCTTTAGGCAGACTAGCCTTCCTGTCGGTAGGCTTCGCATTGCGGCCGGCAGTCGGGTCCTTATTTCTTGTCTCCGGCGAAGTAGGGCTCCTAGGTTTATTACCCGAAAAAGAAATTTGGTTGTGCTCCTTTCCGGCGTTGGCTTTTGAAGTCAGGCGGGAAATAATTGGAGTGTCAACCGTTTGCTGGCACGCCGCGATATTTAGCGACGGCGAGAAGCCAAACCGCAAGGAAGAAAAGAATGCTTGCAAGAAGATTAATAGAGTCTTCATTGCGCCCTGGTCTATTTATCCTTGTCAAACTAATGGTTGACTATCTATATTTCCTGCCGTAAGATGTAAGGAAAAATTGTCCATTAACATTTTATTTAACCTTAACATAGGAGACCTATTAATGAAGAAAATCTTAATCATTAGTGAACAACCTAAGGATATCTTTTCAGATTATTTTTTAGGCAAAGATCTGCCCGTGCAGAGATTGGCGCTGAACGCTGCCAACGAATTCCTTTCGCTCCACGATCGTTCGCTTTTAGAATTCGCTCTGGTTGTCAATCAGAAGGACGAGGTGGCGGCCAGGATTAAGCGACTGTTTCCTGATCTTCGGGTCGCGGCTGCTAATGGCGGTGCGGAAAGCTTTTCCCCTAATTTGGCTATAGTCTATGGCGAAAAGGATAAGGACGTTTTCCCGTATCGTGATTTTGGACATTTCCAGGAATTGCTTTTTTCCACGGCGCCTCGACCGGAAAAAATGCTAGAGTTTTCTGGAACCAACCGAAAAGATATCCACTACAGGGTAGCGGTTGATAAGATTAACTTTCGCCCGGAAGGAGGGGGTTGTAATTTAGCAGCTTTCGTCGATGGTTTAGTTTTTCTTTCCAAGCATTTCCTGTCTTGGATGGAAGAATGGGCTAAGGAAGTGAGCCAAATGGACTTCGCAGTCAGCTTTTCCTTCAAACGGGACAAGAAGATCAAAAGTATCGTCGTGCCGATCCAGAACGAATACCGCGGTTTGCCAATCTTCAAAGATGGTGACCAGGTCGGATTCGAGGAAGAACATGGTTCGATTGCTTCTCTGATAGCGACTATTGTCCAGGTCAGTGAAGGCGAGATGTTGGTAAACTTTGAAGCAGCTATAAATCGCCGTCGCTTAGAGAACGTTTTTCGCTATCGTCCCCAGCCCCAGTTCTTGAATCGTAAGATCGCTTTCCTGAAAGAGCAATTGAAATGGTTCGAGGATTTGCGCCAGCCGTATGTAGAATCGCCTGTCGACTATCTGTCTAATTGTGCTAACTTCCCTAATTCCAACGAAACAGCTGCTCCTTATCAGCATCAGATCGTCTTCGATAAGGAGACTGAGAAGATCCTCAGGGACGAAAGCCAGGTTAAGGCGCTTGTAGATGGCCTAGGCCCGAAATTCTTCAATTTCATAATTGGGCCAGCTGGCACCGGCAAGACTTTCGTGACGGCCGCCTTGGCTCAGCAGTTCTTGGTACAGAAGAAGATAATCCTTCTCCTTTCCCACAGCAATCTCGGGGTGGATAATCTGATAATCGAAGTCGCCAAGCACATCGACGCCAAACAGATATTCCGTTTCGGTAATGATCCAACGGTGATTTCACCCGCTGCTCAGGGATTCCATAATCGTCAACGGCAAGAAAAGAACTTCTTCGGCTTCCCGGATGATTCCAACCGGATTGCCGAGAAGAGATTCATCAAGGAAAGGATGGACAGGGGGTTGGGCTTGGTCTTGGCTTGCACCCTGGATTCATACCAGTCGGTGATTAATTTGCGGGAGCTTAAGATAAAGCCGGATATCGTCATCATCGACGAAGCGAGCCGCGGGCTGTTTTACGAGTTTATTCCCGTAATTGGAGGCGCTAAGCAAAAGGTAGTTCTGATTGGTGATAACCGTCAGCTCGGCAATATCACTCCTTCTCGGGAGCTGTCTGATTTCTTGCGGAAAAAACTGGCCGAACTTCCTGGTGACTGCGGCGTCGGTGCCATTTCGCTACCCAAATCGTTGGTTGATTACTTCAATATGGGGTTCTTCAATTCTCTGATTGAACTCGGCTATTTCGAACCAAACCTGCTCAGCTGTAACCGACGCTCTCTAACCAGGATCAGCAACCTCATCAGTCGGATATTCTACGACAATCGCCTCATTCCTGGCCGGTTCAATCCGTATAATGAAGGCCAGATAATATTCCTGGATACCAAGAATGTGCCGAAATTCAGAGACGAACGCAAAGGCACGTCCTTCCATAATCCGGTCGAAGCGACCTATGTTGCCAAGCAGTTCATCAGGCAGGGCATACAGCACGTCAAAAGCGGTGGGAAAATAACTAATCTGGTTGTTATCTCGCCGTATATGGCGCAGGTCCGTCTCTTAAAAAAGAAGCTGCGCAACCACCTTCTTTTTCATCCGGCATTGAAAGAGCAGGTGACGCCGGAAAACATTGATGGGGTATTAGAACAGCTCGTTATCACCGTTGACGCTATCCAGGGCGGGCAGAGAAAGATAGTCTTTGTCAGTCTGGTGAGATCAAACGAGGATAATGAGATCGGTTTTAACCATGATATCCGTCGTTTGAACGTCGCTTTATCGCGGGCTCAGGACAAGCTGGTGATTATCGGCAACTCCAGTCCTTTTCTGGGTTGCGATTATCCAGACATCAGGGCCGCTTTCAAGGGGATGATAGGCTATGTTAAGGCTAAAGGGATATACAAGAAGCTCATCCCTTAGTAGTTTTATAAAGCAAAAAGGCCGTCGTCTCAAATTAAGTTTGGGATAGCGGCCTTTTAACGTCGGGTAAAGTTGTCCCGGCGTAATAATCTTTGGAAGGTTGCAGCCCCGTTATAGTTACGGGGCGGGAAGAGAAGAGATGTGGTCATCGGCACGATAGATCAACCTGCTGTCACCAGGTTTCTTCCCTGACATACCGTACCTCAACGTTTGTCGCCAAGCCTTCTGTGTACCCAGATGTTTCCTGACATTGTCGTATCTTGCATACGCGGGCGAAAGAGAAAGCTAGCGTCGTCCAAGGACAACGCTTTTTGCCCA
The DNA here is from genome assembly GCA_964404515.1 of uncultured Gammaproteobacteria bacterium. Classification (GTDB taxonomy): domain Bacteria; phylum Patescibacteriota; class Patescibacteriia; order Patescibacteriales; family UBA12465; genus UBA12465. The sequence continues at coordinate 10,209 of CAYOKE010000021.1, forward strand.
CACTCCTCCCAGGTCAGCAAAGGATCTCTCAGATCCAAGCTGGGGAATAAGCCGGAGGCGGGAAGGCTACAAACGACTAACCAAGCGAAAATCCAGGGATGTTTCATCATTGGTGAGTTTTTGTAAAAGAAGAAAATGTTTGTCCGCCAGAAGAGGCGGGAGGAGAAGGTCCAACCGTTTTCGCCCTGGTTGGACAAAGTATCTATTGAGAGTAGCGGGGTCCCGATAGCCAGGCTATCGGGCGCCCCTAGAAGAACGCGAACTTTTGGCTGAGAAAGCTCCGGTACTTCTCGATGATCCGCAAAGCCGCCGTTTTTGTCGGAACCATCCGCCTGGAAATAAGGGCGGTGGCCGGGGCGGTGGTATTGCTGAGCCGGAATACCAGCATTCGCGGGATAAGTTCACAGCTCTCAATAGAAGGGAAGACTAAAGAACGAATTTGTCTCATATCCTTCTAGTTTTGGTATGCTAGAATTTAACCAGATGGCGACATTAAAGTCAAGGGATTACAAAATCACCGGTTTTTGCTAAAATCATCTAGAGATATTAATCACATGAAAACCATCGCCCTATTCTTTGGCGGCTTGGGCAACGAAGCAGAAGTCTCGGTCATGTCCGCCAAGAACGTCATAAAGAATTTCGACTATCGCCGCTATAAGTTGGCGCTCGTCTATTGGCGCAAGGCTGATGGCCGCTTCTATCTGGTCAAGGATATAAACAAGCTCGCGGCTGGCTATCGCAAGCCGTTAGCTGTCGAATCCTTCCACCGCCTTTTCGATGTCGCCCTTTTGATGACCCATGGCCGCTATGGTGAAGATGGAGTCTTGCAGGCTATTATGGAAAGTCAGAAATTGAAATATTGCGGTTGCCATGTTCTTAGCTCGGCGCTCTGTATGGACAAAGCCGCCTTGAAAGTTTTGGTGCAGACAGCCACTATACCCCAAGTCCGTTATGAAGTCTTGGATCTAAAGTCCCAGTCTTTGAAAGAGGCCGCGGCAGTTAAACTAAGGATAAGAAGGAGTTTGCCGCTGCCTTGGTATGTTAAGCCGGCTAATTCCGGCTCTTCAGTTGGGATAACCAAGGTTGATAAACCCAATCTTTTAGATAGAGCGATCAAGGAAGCCCTCAAGCATGATACTAAAATCGTAGTCGAAGAAGGCCTGGTGAACCCGAGAGAGATAGAAGTTGCGGTCCTGGGCAATGAAAAGCTGATAGTCTCCCGGCCCGGAGAATTGAGGCTGGCCAAAGATTTCTATGATTATGATGATAAGTATAAGCTAGGCGAAGCTAAGGCCGTTATCCCGGCTAAGCTCGGTTCCAACCAGATTAAGACTATAAGGCAAATGGCCGAAGAAGCCTATCGCTTGGCCGGCTGCCAAGGTTTCGCCCGGGTCGATTTCTTCCTTGCGCGCGGTCGGATATATCTTAACGAGATAAATACCCTTCCCGGGTTCACTGATATATCGATGTACCCAATGCTGATGATGGATAGGGGGTTGAGCTATAGAGAAGTGTTGAATCGGATAATAGAATTGGCCTATTAGGATCGTTGGCAAATATAAATAAAAAACCGGCTTGAAGCCGGTTTTTTATTCCCATTGGAATTTTACTTAGTTTGTTTCTTCTAGAATTTCAACGGTCGCTTTTACGGAAGGGTCATCAGTTTTTCTTGTAGGAATAAAACGCATTTATTTTGTTTACACGAATGATTGGTTCCCGCAGCCAGCAATAGTAGCCAGTCTTTTGGCTCATTCGAACGGGAATTGGAATATAGGCGAGAAAGTCTTTATCATCCAAATTGATTTATAGACATGGCACTAGCAGAAAATATTGAAGTCAATCACAATAGATGGTCAGGACGGCTCTAAAAAACAACCTAAAGCGGTTTAGGTTGTTTTTATTAGTGGTCGTTAAAAAGCGGATTTCTAACTCTTTAGACGAAATTATTGAGGAAATTAAGTATTGGGCGGAGTTTTTAGAGAAAATGACAATTTTATAAATATATGCTAATATTTAGTATTATATTTTTTATAATAATGTATATGAAATTAATAGTATATATACTAATATTAAACAAAATAAATTGATATTTTGAGTAGATAATAATAATAAATATTGCATATATTTATATAAAGGAGTATACTATAAATACTATGATAAATAAACAATATTCAATTAAAGAAGCGGCGGACTTTCTGAGTGTCTCAATAGCTACTTTAAGAAGATGGGATAGCAGTGGGAAACTGAAATCAGTGCGTAAAAATTCAAGCAAGCATCGTCGTTATTCGCCGGCCTCCCTGGAAGAGTTTTTAATTGCGAATTGCGTTTCTGTGGCGGAAAAATGGGTTAAAAATAATATTGGTTTAAAACCGAATGATATTTTTTATTGTCCGAACAGCTCTATTTTTCAGGGCCGGCTTTATAAATTAAGGATTGCGCTTAGTAGAGAAGAAGAAATAGAATCAATATATTCCTTGTTACTCTTGGTGGTCGGAGAAATCGGCGATAATTCTTTTGCCCATAATCTTGGCAATTGGCCGGATATAAATGGGATTTTTTTCGGTTATGATGTGAAAAAAAAAGTTGTTGTCTTAGCCGATAGAGGCCAAGGTATTTTAAAAACTCTAAAAAGAGTCAGACCGGAGTTAAAAAACGCCCCCGATGCCTTAGAGGTTGCCTTCACCGAAGTTGTTTCCGGAAGGGCGCCGGAAAGTCGGGGTAATGGGTTGAAAACTGTTAAAGCGGTTATAGAAAATAATCCGATAAGTTTGTTTTTTCAAAGTGGGAATGCCAAAATAAAATTAGAAAAGAATAATGGAGCATTAAAAATAAAAAAAGCTAAAGATTCTTTCAGGGGGTGCTTGGCAATAATAAAATTTTAAATTTATGATAATTAATTTACAGAAATTTGGGGCAATCTTAACTTCTCGGGAGTTGGGCAAAGAAGCTTTTGCGGCTTTCTTACCCAATTTTAACGATCTGCCGAAAGAGGAAAAAATTTACGTTGATTTTAGCGGTGTGGATGTTTTTTCTCCGTCTTGGGGCGATGAATTTTTGACTGCTTTACAGAAAAAATTTGGCGATTGCTTGATATTAAAAAAAAGCGCAAATTCATCGGTCGCCGCGACTCTTGAGATGCTGCAGAAAGTTAATGGTGTGAAATTCAATATTGAGTAAAGTTTATGAAACTTATCAAAACCGAAAAGTTAAATGTAGAGATAATTAAGCGGTATTCATATGATTTCATAGTTGAGGAAGAAGCTTTGTATTTAATAGAAATAATCGCGAGCGCTAAAAGTTGGTGGCAGAATATTAAATCTCGCCGGACTTTCTTTAAAGATGACGATATCTTCTTATATTTAGACAAGAACGAATTAACTACTTCCTTAAGCACCAAAAAAGACTCCCGTTCGGCCTGGAACGGCAATGAATTATGCGGTTTAGAAAAGACAGTTGTTATCGTCGCAAATCTAGATAAAGGAAAACATTCAATTGATTTGCGGCCTGATCAAAGCCCCTATTTAAAAAGCCTGTCTATTTCTAAAGTTGAGGAAAACGACAAAATAACTTATATCCCGACGGATAATAATCCGGCTCAAAAAAGTGATGGTCGTTCCTGGCTGAGTTGTATGATCCTTGATTTATTTATTACTAAATTATCTATTTTAGCTAAAGCTAGTAAGAACGGTCGAGATGATGATGACCTGAAGCTGACCATTAATAGTGAAATACAAAAAAATGAGAATACTAAATCCCATCGTAATTGGTATTGGTGCGGAAAGACGCTAAAAGGCGCAGATAAAACATTTTTTAAAGAAATTAATTCAAAAACTAAGCAATTTAATCTTGATTTATATTCCGATGGAAAGCCCTTTCTTTATAAAATTGAAGTTGGTTTAAAAATGGAATCGAGGAAACCGACCGTTGACGCCCCGCTTTGGACCGGAGATTTTCAAAATGATGCCGATGAGATGCTTCTGGCGAGATTAATATTTGGTGAAGTAAATAGTGAACCCCGAGAAGCAAAAATTTGGGTAGCCTGGTCGGTAATTAATAGGACCACAGCTAAGTCTTGGTGGCCAAAAACGATTAAAGAAGTTATTTTACAGAAAGATCAATATGATCCTATAAAACCGACAAACGATGTTTATAAAAAGATCATCAACCCCTTAAATTATGAAGGAGTGGGTGCGGCGGATAAAAAAAGTTGGTACGAATGTTATGAAGTAGCCAAAGACGTTATCTCTGGTAAGATTAGTAATCCGACGACGGCAACTCATTTTGTCGCCGGTGAAGATTATAAGAATTGGTTTGAAAAAAATGTCGTTCCGAACGGAAAATTCTTAAAGAAAATTGGCAGCACGTATTTTTATTGGAGTCCTAATTAAATTTAAATGTTAAAAAAAATAATCAAAATAACAATTATCTTATTAGGTTCTATTATAGCCATAATTTTGGCAGTGTTTGTTATTTCCTTTTATTTGAACCCCGCTGAATCCTTATATGTTTATTTAGGAGACGATGGTTCATCGATTTGGGTGGAGGGCAACCCACTTTCTTTTAGAAAAGAAATTTCCGGAACAAGATCGCCTAAATCTTCTGATATAAAATGGTCTCCGGGTAATAACTATGTCGCCTTTTATGATAATGTTAGGAAGACGCCAGATATGAATAAGGAGTGGTTTTTAAAAATCATTAATCCCAGGACATTTAATGTCAAAACCATTTTTATTGGTCCGTGGGTTACGGGAAGTTATAAGTGGTTAAATGACAACACAGTAAGAGCTTATGCTGGTGCTTGCAGTGGTTGCCGACCATACTGTGATATTAATATAGATAGAAGTGAACCGTTTGTCTTTACAGAAGATAAAGATCCTGAAAACTGCGGCGTAGAAGCTTGGTGGGAATACGACGCTGACTAAAAAGTATTGAGTTATTTATCTCTATCATTTTCTGCTTGAGCCGATAGTCTACCTATATA
>CAYOKE010000022.1:0-13796 GCA_964404515.1 uncultured Gammaproteobacteria bacterium
CGCTGCCTGCCTGGCTTCAGCGCTCTTTTCCTCATGGCGCTCGAATTTCAGGTTCTGCTTGGCAAGGTGCGCCATCTTCTTCTCGATCTCTTTCAGGTCGCCGTCGCCGATCCGGGTTTCACCGAAGTCGATATCGTAATAGAAGCCATTATCGATTGCCGGGCCGATAGCTAGCTTGGCGTCAGGCCACAGCTCTTTGACCGCGGCTGCCAAAAGATGCGCCAGGGAATGGCGTTTGGTCTCAAGGCTTGTTTCTTCTTTTTTCATATTTTTATCTTTAACTTATCAATAAAAAATCCCCTCCTGGTAAAAACAAAAATGTCTTTACCGGGACGGGATTTTTAGTCTCGCGGTTCCACCCGGCTTCCGTCGCCAGCTCGGGGCTGGAACGGCACTCGCTTGTTTATCTCGGCTTTAGGAAAACCAGAGTAGGTTTCTTAGGGGCAACCCCTAACCGGGTTTGGTCGGCTCGGCAATAGGCAAAGATAATCTCATTATAGGGGAAGGCCGAGATTTTGTAAATATTCACTTCTGTTACAGGTTTATCTTATGCAGCCAGCCGGTCTTCTTGTCCGTGAAATAGAGATAATCCTCGTTCTCAGGCACCATGATCTGGGAGATATTATAGGTTCCGTCCGGGACGGCGATCAGCTTCTTCGTGCCGGTCTTCAGGTCGATCTTATAGAGATTATCCTTGGTATTATCGGCCAATTCCGGATAGAGGCCAGCGCCTTTCTCCAGGCTTTCCGGTACGGCGCAGTAGACCTCGGTATTGGAAGCGAACGTACACTTGCTGGCCCAGGTTGCGATATCTAGGCTCTGGCGGTTCTGGCCAATATTGTCGCCTTCGGCAGTCACGATCCAGAGGCGCGGCTTCAGGTCGTCGCTGGTATTATAGACGCTATAGAGGAGGCGGTTGCCTTCCGTCGACCACTGCGATTGGAGGCCGCGGCCCTCGATTACGGTCGACTTGAAATTCTCATCGTTCAAGCCGACGAAATAGACTTCTTGGCGGTTGAAATCAACGCCTTTCGTGTACATGGCGACAATCTGGTTATTCGGTGACCAGGAAGGATAGACCTTGTCGGCGTTAGTGCCGATAGCCTCCAAAGCCTTGGCGCCGGAGCTGTCACTGTTTGCCACCATCAGCCAGCGGTTCTCGACGTCTAAGCCGATACTCTTGGCGACGATCTGGTTGCTGTTGGGGCTGAAGGAAAAATCTTCCCAGTGCGACGGGATAGTGATTTGCTTCTCGGTCCGGAAATTGTACATGATCTTGCTGCCGTCCGGGTATTCCAGGATCGCTTGGTCCTTGTCTGGCGCCCAGACGATGTTTGAGACGTCATGGAAGACCTTGTCGCTCAAAAGGACAGCTTGGCCGTCAGAATTGACCTTATAGAACTTGTCGTCGCTTTGGTCATAATATTGCACCTGCCCGTCGCTAGACAGGGTTGAGCCTAAAGTTGGCGAGCCTTTCAAGACGTCGGTCTGGGTCAGTCCGCCGGTAGCGATCGGGCTCGCTTCGCCGCCCGTCGGGACTTGGAGGCCCGGGATCGTCGGCAATCCGCCTTGGCTAGATTCGCCTTCAGTCGTCGTTCCGCCCGGACCGGCTGTCGGCAGGTTGCCGCCGATTTCAGTCGTTGTCGTACCGGTCGGCGAGGTCGCAACTGGCTGGAAAAACAGGCGCCAGATCAGATAGCCGATCAGGAAGACCAGAGCGAGGAAGAGAATGACTAGAAAGACTTTTTTGAAGCGCCGGAAGAAGTTCATATTCGCTTGTTTATTATTTATAAATATTATATAATTATTATATCTTAAGCAAAAAGATAATTCAATTTGAAAGCCATTATTTTTCCATAAGCTTATGAGCCTATTCTCTTGGGGTGAAGACAACCTTTTTTTAGGAGTCGATATCGGCGATTCTTCCTTGAAGATGGTGGAGCTGAAGAAAAAGAACGGCCGGATTTTTCTATCCAACTACGCTTTTAGCGAGAACGTTTCCGAAGTCAATTTTACCAAGCTCGAAGATACCAACTACCTGGCTAAAGCGATTTTGAAGGTGAAGAAGGAGTCTGGCATCAAGAGCCAGCGGGTAACGGCTTCGCTCCCGACCTTTTCGGTCTTCTCCTCGATCATCAATCTGACGAACGTCGACCGCAAGACCTTGCCGGCCGCCGTCAGCGAAGAAGCTAAAAAAGTCATCCCTCTGCCTCTTGAGGAGATGATCCTGGATTGGAAGATTATTCCTGATGAGGAAGGGAACACCCCAAGTAAAGGCAACCTGCGGATTTTTTTGACTGGCAGCCCGAAGAAGCTGGTTCGCAAATATATCGATGTTTTCCGGACGGCCAAATTGACTCTGGCAAGCCTGGAAACAGAAACCTTTTCCCTGGTCCGCTCCTTGGTCGGCAACGATAAGGCTAATATCCTGATCGTCGAGATCGGCGCTAATAGCACCGACCTTTCGGTCGTTAAGGAGAGCATCCCAGTCTTGAATCGCAGCTTGGCGGTCTGCGGTTCAACCGTCACGAAAGTCCTAGCTGAGAAGCTGGGCCTCTCCTATGCCCAAGCCGAGCAGTTCAAGTTTGACTTAAGCGTGACCCTCGGTGTCGATAGCCAGGAGGAATTACCGCAGCTCATCACTAAGACGCTCGAACCGATCGTGACGGAAATGCAGTATATGATCGATTTCTTCCAGTCCCAGGGCAACGGCAGCATAGAGAAGGTCGTCCTTTCCGGGGGCGGTGCCTTGCTTCTCAATCTGAGCGAATATTTTTCCAAGCGTTTGAACTTGAAAGTCCTGGTGGGCGATCCCTGGAACCGAGTAGGCTATTCGCCGGAGCTGAAACCGATCTTAAACGAAGTCGGACCGCGCCTAGCCGTCGCCATCGGCCTGGCGATGCGGGAGATGGAATAAGCCTAGCTAAAGCCGGGATAAGCTCTTGGAATATTGTCTTTGCCCATGTTTCTAATAAGAAAAAACAAGAAAAGACCTGAAGACCAGAGAGGGATGCAGAACCCGAAGATTTTAGACGTCAACTTGATCAAGGATGAAATCAGGGTCCCTTTTGGTTGGAACAAGAACCTCTTGATCCTCTTTTTAGTCCTCATTCTCTCCGGCCTCTTCATCGTCGAGATCTATTTCGGCCTGGACTGGTGGGAGAAGCAGGAGATGGAAAGATCCCAGGCGCTTAATGAGCAGGTCCTGGCTATCGGCCGGGAACTCAACCAACTCAAGAGCCAGAAAGGCGAAGTCTTGGTCTTCAGGGAGAAGAGCGCTTTGGCCGGTCAGCTGATGTCTAGCCATGTCTATTGGAGCAATTTTTTCAGCTGGCTGGAAAAGAATACTCTCAGCTCGGTGGCCTATAAGGCCTTTTCCGGCAATTTGGACGGGAAGTATTCCTTAGCGGCTACGGCTGGCGATTTCGCTGAAGTTTCCTGGCAGGCGAAAGCCTTCTTGAAAGATCCATTAGTGAAGAATGTCGATATCTCAAGCGCCAGCTTCTCCGGCGATCAGAAGGAGATCGGCCAGCTGAAAGGGACGAGGGTCAATTTCAATCTCAGCCTGGAGATCAGCCCGGATATCTTCAAGAAATGATATGGTAAATCGTGCCCAGAAAAACCGGGACAGCCTCAACTCGCTGCTGAAGACCTACTTCAGCCTGTTCATGCTGCTCCTCGTCATCCTTGTCCTGGTGGTCGGTTATCTCCTGATCCTGAGGCCGAAATACCAGGCGACCCTCAAGACTATTCATGACAATTATGCGCAGCAGCAGGAGTATTATGCTAGTCAGAGCGAAAAGCTGGCCAGCCTCAAGGCGCTCAATGAATTCTATAAGAAGATCGGCACGGCCGACTTGGCCAAGTTCAATTCGCTCCTGCCTGACCAGTATGCCAAGGAAAAGTTATTCGGAGAATTAGAGGAGACCATCACTCGCAACGGCTTCGTCGTCAAATCTATCAACCTAGTTGACAGCGACAGTCCAGAGCCGGGCGCGGAAGGGGCGGCGGCCGATGCCGGCCCGGCCATCTCGCCGCAGCTCGGCCAAATCAAGGTCCAACTGTCTCTCGGGGCGGTCGATTATATCGGTTTCAAGAACCTGCTTCGTTTGTTGGAAGCCAATTTGCGCCTCTTTGATGTCACCCAGGTCTCGTTCTCGCCAGACTCTGAAGCGACGGCGCTGACCTTGACCACATATTATTATAAGAAGCAGCCCTAGCCATATGAAAACTACTTTCCGCTTAATATTCATCTGCTTTATCGGCCTTCTCCTTTTGGTCGCCGTGGCTGCTTTTTTTGGGCGGCAGACGATCAGGAGCTGGGTCAACACCAGGAATGACTTGGGCCAGATGGCCTTAGAAGCCGCGCCCGAGAAGCCTGTCAACTTAGATACCGCCTTATTGAAATCAACGAAATTCTTGTCTCTTAAGAATAACGTGACCAATTTTGATTTTGATAGTATCTGCAAACGTCCGGTCGCCAAGACCGCTGTCGTGGAGACAAAGGGGGCGGCAGCGACCGGTTCGCCGGTTAGTGTCGGCTGCGTCCTGGGCAATAATGTCCCGATTAGAAATAAGTGACCTTAAGACATGGATAATAATGACCGGCTGCTGGCTCTCCTGCAGTCGAAAAATCTAATCGAACCGGCCAGAGCCGCCGAGATCAAACAGCAGATTGCGAAGAGCAAAGAGGGTTTGAGCGCTTTATTGATCAGCCAGAAGATAATAGACGAGGAGCGCTTGACAGAGTTAAGGGCCGAAGTTTTTGGCCTGCCTTATTGTAATCTGCAGAACGAGGAGGTGGCGGAAGCGAACTTGAATTTTTTGCCGGAAGAGATTGCTCATACCTATAAGATCATCTGTTTCGCCCGGGAAGGGAAGACAATCAGCGTCGGCCTGGTAGAGCCGAATTTGAAAGCCATGGAAGCGGTCAATTTCCTGGCGACTGACGAGAAGCTCCAGGTTAAATATTTTCTAATCTCTAACGCCAGCTGGGAGAAGATCTTCAAGCAGTATCAGAAGCTGGAAGAAGAGATCTCGAGCGCTCTCGAAATCAAGGCTAAGGAAGAGGGCGAGGAACTAGTCGCCGTCAAGACAGAATCAGAAGGGATCAGCGACGAAGATATCAATAGCGCTCCGGTTTCACGCATCGTTTCCGTCATTATCCGCCACGCGGTCGAAGCCCGCGCTTCCGATATCCATATCGAGCCTTTTGCCAAGGAAAGCCGGGTCCGCTACCGCATCGATGGCATCTTGCATACTTCCTTGACCTTGCCGAAGACCATCCATAACGCGATCGTCGCCCGCATCAAGGTCTTGGCCAAGTTAAAGCTGGATGAAACGCGCGTGCCCCAAGACGGCCGCATCCGCCTGATAATTAACAACCGGGAAGTCGATTTCCGCGTTTCCACCCTGCCGCTTGTCAGCCAGGAGAAAGTCGTGATGAGAATATTGGATACCTCGAAAGGCGCGCCCAGCTTAGCCGACCTAGGTTTCAACAAGCTGGCGCTCCGGCGCATCGAAGAGGGAATCAAGAAGACGAGTGGCATTTTCTTGGTTACTGGTCCGACCGGCAGCGGCAAGACGACCACCCTATATTCCGTCCTGGCGATTCTGAACCAGGAAGGCGTCAACATCTCGACCCTCGAGGATCCTATCGAATATGAGATTAAAGGCATCAACCAGTCGCAGATTCGCCCGAAGATCGGTTTTTCCTTCGCCAACGGCTTACGTTCGCTTCTGCGCCAGGATCCAAATATCATCATGGTCGGCGAAGTCCGCGATGAAGAGACGGCTGAACTGAGTATCCATGCCTCCCTGACCGGCCACCTGGTGCTTTCGACCCTGCATACCAACGACGCCTTAGGCGCCGTCTTCCGCCTTCTGGACATGAAGATCGAACGTTTCCTGCTTTCTTCCACCCTGAAGACGGTTATCGCCCAAAGGCTGGCTCGCCGTCTTTGCCCGCATTGCAAACAGGAAGTGACGCTGTCTTCCGACGCTATTCAGGAGATGATCGACGAGTTGAAAGCCGTGCCGAGCAGCATCATCAAGGAAGAGCTGCCAGCCGCTTCGTCGCCCGAGGACTGCCTGCAGAAGTATAAGACCTATAAGGCGGTCGGCTGCCCTCGTTGCGAGAATACCGGCTATACCGATCGCGTAGCTATTTCCGAGATAATCGAGATCAATGACGAGTTGCGGGATATGATCAATAACGGCGATAGGAACTTGAATCTCGAGACGGTCAAGAAGACGGAAGATTTCGTTTCCCTCAAGCAGGACGGCATCATCAAGGTGTTGCAGGGGACGACGACCCTGGAAGAAACCCTAAGAGTCATTGAAAGCTAACCTTTATGCCAGTTTTCAGCTATCGGGCGGAAAACGCCCAAGGAAAGGTCAAACGCGGGAGCATCGTCGGTATTTCCGAGAATGATGCGATTTTGAGATTGCGCAAGCAGGAACTCAACCCGCTTAGTCTCAAGGAAGAAACCGGCAGCCTTACTAACCGGTTTTTACTCCTGATTAACCCGATCAAGACCAAGGACTTGGCGATCTTCTCCCGCCAATTTTCTGTCATGATTTCCGCCAACGTGCCGGTCGTCGAATCGCTTCTCATCCTGGTCGACCAGACCCATAATATTAGCCTGAAGAACATGATCGCCGAAATCGCCTTTGAAGTTGATGGTGGCGCCTTCCTCTCCGATGCCTTGGCCAAGCGGCCGCGCATCTTCTCTAATTTCTTCGTCAATATCATCCGTTCGGGCGAGACTTCCGGCAAGCTGGACGAAGTCTTGAGTTATTTGGCCGATGAGATGGAGAAGAACTATGACACGGCGGCCAAGATTCGGGGGGCCATGGTCTATCCGCTCTTCATCATGGCCGGACTCGTCGGCGTAGCTGTCGTTCTCATGGTCTATGTTATTCCGAGTCTGACCACGGTCTTGACCGAGACCGGCTTGGAGCTGCCGCTCTCCACGCGGATTATTATCGCTATTTCCAGTTTCACCAAGGACTATTGGTGGCTGATCATTCTTATCATCATTATCATCGTCATCCTGTTCCGGCTTTATATCCGAACCTATTCTGGCCGGCGGGTTGTCGACCTGGCCAAGATCCGGATGCCGATCTTCGGCCGATTATTCCAATATATCTACCTGATCCGTTTCACCCGCTCCTTGTCCACGCTCTTAAAAGGCGGCGTGACGATTACTAAGAGCCTGGAGATCGTGGCCGATGTCGTCAGTAACCTGATCTATCGCGAACTCATCCTCGATACCTTGCAGGCCATCAACGACGGCAATTCCTTAGCCGCCGTCATGGAAAAGAGCCCGCACGTACCGAAGATGGTGCCGCAGATGATCGCCGTCGGCGAGAAGACCGGCAAGATCGATTCGGTCCTGGATAGAATCACGACCTTCTATACGCGGGAAATGACGAATATGCTCGATAATCTTAGCAAGCTGATGGAGCCGATCATTATGGTCATCATGGGCGTCGGCGTCGGCATCATGGTCGCCGCCGTCATCCTGCCGATGTATAACCTAGCCAGCCAATTTTGATTATGCTATAATATTAGCAGTTATCCACAACGATTTTTTAAGTTAATTAATTCTTATATAATCTCGGCAATTACTGGTTTAATCACCGGTGTTAAATCAGTATTGGAGATTATGAGGGGAGGTGAATATGAATAAAAACAAAAAAGGCTTTACCCTGATCGAGCTCTTGGTGGTCATCGCCATCATCGGCTTGCTTTCCGCCTTGTCCGTCCTAGCTTTAGGTTCGGCCAGAGCGCGGGCGCGTGATGCTAAACGCGTCGCCGACGTCAAGCAGATCCAGACAGCGCTGGAGATGTATTACAATGACATGAACGATTATCCGATCGTCGCTTCCTTGTCGCCGACGTCGAGCTCAGGCATCTATACGCCTAACGGCGTCTATATGAGAACTATCCCGGCGCCGCCAACCGTCACTGACGGTGCTGGCTGTCCGTCTACTCAAGCCTGGTATACTTATACCAAGAGTAACAGTGGCGCAACCGCCACTTATACGATCCAATACTGCTTGGGCGCGAATGTCAACGATATCCCAGGCAACGCAATACAGACGGCTTCGCCGGCTGGTATCAGATAACTTGATTATTGGGAGAGAGGGGCTAGCCGTCCCTCTCTTTTTTGTTTGGGCAAAGGAACGAGAAATGGTATAATGGAAAAAAGATTTTATGGATTTCACACGTCTTGAATCAGAAAAAGAAATCGACGATTTTTTGATCGGAGCCACTCCGGGCGGCGCCGAGTTCTTGCCAAGTTCAGCTTGGGCAAAGAATATGCGGCGTGAGGGGGAAGAAGCTATCAGTATCGGTGTCCGGGAAGACGGGAAGCTCTTGGCCTTAGCGACTTTGGTAAAAAGGCCGCTGGCCGCCGGGAAACTGGGGTATTATTGGTATTCGCCCCGCGGTCCGGTCAGCCGGGAATTCCCGCCAGAGAAAACCGCGTCGATAATCGATTTTCTGGCTCAAGGCATAGGGCAGATAGACCGGCGGGCGGTCTTCTGGCGGCTCGAACCTAACCAGCCTCTCGAGCTTGGCCGGCCTAATCTCCTCAGGACACTCGATCTCCAGCCGGCTAAGACCCTGATATTATCCTTGCAACCGGGGGTCGATGACTTGCTTAAGGGCATGAGCCAGAAGACCCGCTATAACGTCCGGTTGGCCGAGAAGAAAGGTGTCAGAGTCATTAGCGGCCAGGCGGCGGATTGGCCAGAATTCTGGCGTCTTATGCAGCTGACCGGCCGACGGGACGCATTCCGTTTGCACGAGGCTGATCATTACAAGAGTTTATTCGCGGCTTTGGATGAACCAGGGGGCTTCCTCCGCCTCTTATTCGCCGAGTATGAGGGCCGGAAGATAGCGACTGGCATCTTCTGCTTCTTCGGCGGCCGGGCGACCTATCTGCACGGCGCTTCGGACGACCAGAGCCGCCAGGTGATGGCCCCGTATCTCCTGCAGTGGGAAGCGATTAAGCAGGCGAAAGCCGGCGGCCTCGGCTATTATGATTTCTATGGCATCAGCGAAGAGAAGTGGCCGGGCGTGACCCGTTTCAAGAAAGGCTTCGGCGGGGAAGAGAAGGATTATCCGGGCACTTTCGATTTCGTTTTCCGCCCTTTCCTATACCGCTTCTATTTAGCGTTACGGAAATTGCGGCGCTTAGTCTAGAATCCAATCTAAATATGCTAGAGATAAACAATACGACCAGAAGGAAGATCGACCGGAAGAAGGCGGAGGAGATAACGGTTGCTTTTTTGCGCGCCTATCGCCGGCCGAAGGCGATCGTTTCCTTGGCAATCGTGGGCGACGCCCGGATGGCTACTATAAACGGCCGGTACCGGGGAGCGAAGAAGCCGACCGATGTCCTGTCTTTTCCGGGCGAAGCGCCTTATCTCGGGGAGATAATCATCGATATCCAGGAAACGAGGCGGGTAAAGAGATATGGAAGCCTGTTCCAAGAGCTGGAGCTCGGGAAACCGCAGCCAGGCTACCTTTTCTGCTTTCTCCTAGTACACGGCCTATTACATCTTGTCGGCTACAACGACCAGACAGATAAAGGCCGGCGCGAGATGTTGGCAAGAGGGAAGAAATTCCTGGCCAGGTTCTTCCGGTGAGCCTTTCCTTCCTGATTAGGACACGGTATAATATTAATATATTCCCCGTTTTTCGGGGTGAGAGATATGGATAATAGCCGTAAAACCAGAGCCTTTTTCCGGACGGTTTTTTTCACCGTATTTTTGGCGTTATTTTTCAGCTTTCAGGCCAGAGTGGCCGAAGCGGCCTCAACTTCGACCATCCGCGGCGCGGCCTGGTGGGGGGAGCTCGGCTATATCTATTTCAACTGCCTCGATGATATTATCGGCGACCGTCTCGACGTCTCTGAGAACCTGAGCGGCGCCGGTCAATACGAGAAGCCGTATGATCAGTTCCATTTCTATTCTGCGCCTTGCCATGACTTGGTCCATGGCGTCTATCTCGATAGTTATGACCGCCTTTCCGGCGAAGCCTGGAATGCGACGATGGACCTCATTACTTTCGATGCCACGACGACGCCGCCGGGCGGCTTCAGCTCCGCCTGCAGCGGTTGCAACCTGAGTAATAATTGCATGGCTTGCTATATCCGGTCTGAGCAGAAGGCCTATGGCTGGGCTCGAGTCATAAGCACCGGCGATTGGATCAGGCTCGATAACGCTACTTCTGCCCCAGTTATGATGCAGGATTGGGACCTGAATGACTCGGTTCTGCCCGGGCACGATATCCAGGCCGGAGATTTCGTCGGCTACGCCACCAGCACGCTGGGCGACATCAGCTTCAATTGCGAAAGCGAAGATGCCTGCGCTACCCGGGACTATAAGGTCTACGTCTCCGACCTCAAGATCGGCGAGATGTCTGCCCCGAATTGGGGCTATACTCAGGCCTGCGGCGGCCAGGCGCTCTCAGCCGTTCTGAAATGGTACAAGGAAAGCGGGCAATATCCCTTGAACGGGGAGATCACTAATCGCCAGACCGCCTATGAAGTCGTGGTCAATAATTCTGATACCTTAAGTACCAGTACGGCCGTCTGCTGGTCCGGCAAGAAGGTTTCTTCCTTGGCTAGCCAGTACGTCTTGCCGAATTCCGACCCGAATTGCGGCAGCCTGAGCTACAATACGAACTACTATTGGTGGGTCAGGCTCTATGACGAGAACGACCAGCCGACGGAATGGTACCAGTATGATAGCAACAGCGCGTCCGATACCGATGGCAATCCGGACAGCAATAATAAGACTTTCACCACCTTCAAGCATGAGTTTCCGAGCCCGTATTTCACTTGGGATCCGTATGACGTGATCGTCGGGACGACCACCGTTTTCACCAGCAATTCATATTATTATAATCCCCTCCAGCAGAGCTGCGCACCCGGCCTTTGCAACTACCTCTGGACGACGACCGACCCGATGGCGCTTATCAGTTCCGCCACTAATTCCACCACCTCGATTGTCTTCTTCCGCGCGACCGGCACCCAGGTGACCTTGCAGGTGACCGATACGGATAACTATGTCTGTTCGACCTCGACCACCCTGCTCATCAACTACGGCCTGCCGATTTGGCGCGAGGTTAAGTCTAAAAACAAACTATGAAGTTAGCCCCTGTCCATAAAATCAGCCGGCCCGGCTATACGCTCATGGAGATGGTCGTCAGCATCTCGCTCATCACTATGATTACGGCCCTTTTCATCGCGAACTATAAGTCGGCTAACCGCCGGACGGACCTCGTGATGCAAGCCCAGAAGCTGGTCGCTGATTTCCACCAGGCGCAGAATAACGCCTTGGGGCTGGTGAAGTATAACGGCGACGTGCCGGCCGGCGGCTGGGGCCTCTATTTCAGCAATCAGTCGGACGGCTACGTCATCTTTGCTGACTTGGACGGTCCGTCCCCCGGCTATTCCGAGCCCGGCTATATGGAATATGACCCGGAAACCGAGGGGATAGAGCAGTATGGAGCGCGTGTAGTAACCCTTCCTTCCAACTTGAAGATTTTTAGCTTAGTCTTAGACGACGAAAGCATTCGCGAAGCGAGCGTGACTTTCCTGCCGCCTGACCCGCAGACCAATATCCACGAGATTGGCGGGAGCGGTACTGGCAATAGCCTGGGGGTGGTGATAAAAGACGAGCGCACGAATACCTATCGGATGGTCAAAATAAATTCTTTGGGTCTCGCCGAGATAGTCGAATGATGCCCCCTAGCAGCAAAACCATGGCAAAAACCAGGAAAAAACTAGATTTAGCCGGCTTTTCCTTGATCGAGATAATCACGGTCCTCTTCGTCGTCTCCATCGGTCTCCTGGGCGTCATGTCGCTCATCATCCAGAACATCGAGAGCCAGAGCTTCAACCAGAAGAACGTCGTCGCCTATCAGCTGGCGCAGGAAGGCCTGGAATTGGTCCGTCGGACGCGCGATACGAACTGGCTCGCCGGCCGCGGTTGGGACCAGGGGCTCACCGCCGGCGACCATTACATGGATTACCGCGACGCCGCCCCGAATCCGCTGTCTAGCGACGAGCCGCCGAAGCTGTACCTGACGGCCGATAACTATTATATCCACGATTTTTCCGGCAATTATCCGGACAGCGGTTTTAGCCGGCTGATAAATATCATTAAGGTTTCGGACTCCGAGCTGAGCGTCAAAGCCCAGGTCGATTGGACTGACCGTGGCCGCAATTTTTCCTATGCCTTGGAAACGCTATTATATGACTGGCGCTAAGAAACCTGGCTTCTCCCTGGTGGAGGTGCTAGTTTCCGTCCTTATTTTCGTCATTCTCATGCTGAGCGCGACGCAGATTTTCAAGATGGTGATCGACGGGCAGCGGAGCGCGATTGCTTCCCAGAACGTCCAGGAGAGTCTGAAATACTTCTTAGAAGTGACCGCCAAGGAAATGCGGACCGCCAAGAAGAGCGCCGGCACTTGTCCACAGGTACCAAGCAACAAGATTTTTGCCACTTCCACCAATGCCTATGGCGACGTGCTTTATTTCAAGAACTACTACGGCCATTGCGTCACCTATAGCCTGGCGGCCGACTCTAGTAGCGTCAAGCGGTTCTTCATCTCGCGCATTCGTACTGGCCAGCCGCAAAGCGGCTATATTTCCCCCCATAAGATCATGATCGACTCCCTCCACTTCACGGTCCAGGATGCTTCTAACACCCAGCCGATCGTGACGATCAGCCTGAAGGCTCATGCCTTAGAAGAAGCGCAGTTCAAGTCGGAGATGACTATCCAGACTTCCATCTCCTCGCGGTACTATAAATAGCCTCATATGGGATTTTTCAAGAAGACAACTCGCGGCAACGCCTTGATCCTGACCATGTTCATCCTGACTGGCATGCTGATTGTGGCTTTAAGCGGTTCCTATATCATCATCATCGGGATAAAGGCCAGCGGCGTCCAGGCCCAGTCGACCCGGGCCTATTTCGGCGCGGAAGCCGGGGCAGAAAGGCTCCTCTGGGAACTGCGCCAGAACGGCTATTACTACGCCACCCCCTCCTGGACTTCGATCTTTGATGGCTCCATGCCGACGACTAACGTGACCTATAACGTCTATTTTTCCGAATTTCCGCCTCTAGTCTTCACGGCAATCGGCGACTATCAGAACACCAAGCGGAGCGTGGAGATAAGGATCTAGGGACGGGCAGGGAATATAGCCAGAAAAAGGGCTTTTCCCGGCTAGTTGCAAGAGCCGCCTGTTAGGGCGGTTTTTTCTTGGCAGCCAAGCCAAAAAATGCTATAATTCAGATATCAAGAAAGTAAGCTCAGAAACTTCAATCTTAATGTCCGGAAAAAGAGGACGAAAATTAATAATCGTCTTAGCCGCGGTGCTCTTTGGCGGTACTTTTTTGTTACTATCGACTGCCGATAGAGCTGAGGCACGTTACTCGACTTCCACCTATTCCAAGCCATATAACGGCACTCTGACCGCGACCGAGTGGAACGACCTGTTCGGCCCGACTAATACTTCGGGGATTTTGGGCAATAACGGCGACTTCGTGAACACCTGGCTACCTTCGGCCATGAATGGACCTCTAGGCATCGCGACGAGTGCCCCGCTAAGCGGCGGCATTATGCTCGACGTCAATGGCATAGTCCGGGCGACGTCTTTCATCGGCACTATGAATTCGACGATTGGCGCCCAGAACGTCTCAGCCGGGCAATTCGCTGCTAACACTGGTGGCGGCAACTTCATCTTCGGAGCAACAGTGCCCGGCAACGTCGG
>CAYOKE010000023.1:0-13220 GCA_964404515.1 uncultured Gammaproteobacteria bacterium
TAGAGCGCCGCATTCGCATTGCGGAGGTAAGGGGTTCGAGTCCCCTCAAGTCCACATCGCCGGATCTAAGCCGGCGGTTGTAAAAAAATAATTCGGGCTGTGGTATAAAGGCTATTATACACGCTTCGGGTGCGTGTGATCCCAGTTCAATTCTGGGCAGCCCGACTAATTCAAGCTTCATGTAGGCGGTTTTATCATCTATGATTGATTTCAAGAAAAAATGGGAAGAACAGGCAGAGGAAGAGAATCTGGAAATCGAAGAACAAAAAGCAGAAAGCCTCCTAAGAGGCAACAAAAGGAGGAAGAGAATCATCACTTACTTAGTAGCAATCATCATCATCAGCCTGATTTTTTCCGGCCGCGTCTTGATGTCTAGCCAGAGCGCCACGACTTGGCTGCCAGGCGGGGGGTTTTTCAATAAGCTTAAACATCTTGTCCCTAGCACGAGCAAGGAGCTTAAGGGGGAAGAGAATGACCGGATAAATATCCTCCTCCTCGGCATGGGCGGACAAGGGCATGATGGTGCTTATCTGACTGACACAATGATCCTGGCTAGCCTGAAGCCTTCAACTAAACAAGTCGCCTTAGTTTCCATCCCGCGGGATCTGACAGCGCCAGTCAGCGGCTGGAGAAAGATTAATAATATAAATGCTAACGCTGAAGCGAAAAATCCTGGCTCCGGAGGAGAGATTACTTCCCAAGCAATCGGCGAACTTTTTCAGATTCCGGTCGATTATTATATCCGTGCCGATTTTAATGGTTTTGTCAGAATAATAGATGAATTAGGCGGAATTGAAGTTAATGTAGAGAATACCTTCGATGATTATTCTTACCCGATAGAAGGGCAGGAAGACAACCCTAATTACTACGCTCGTTTCGAACATCTGCATATCGAGAAGGGGCTACAAAGCATGAATGGCTCCTTAGCCCTTAAATATGCTCGTAGCCGCCACGCTTATGGCTCAGAAGGTTCAGATTTCGCCCGAGCCCGTCGACAACAACTAGTCCTCGAAGCGGTAAAAGACAAGCTCTTATCGCGCCAGACTCTCCTCAACCCAGTAACGGTCGGAAAATTAATCAATGAATTCAGCCAGAATATCTCCACCAACCTAAGCGCTTGGGAGATGCTTAGGTTCTGGGACCTTTTCAAAAATACAGATCGGAGCCAAATCACTAATAAAGTCCTGAGTGACGCTCCGGACGGCTTCCTGGTCTCGACCAAGGGCGATGATGGCGCCTATATCCTAGTCCCGCGCACCGGCAACTTCACCGAAATAGTCAATATGGTCAATGGCATCTTTGACGAAGCAACGACTACCGAAAAAACGAGGTCCATCACCTATTCAAAAGAAAGTACTAAGGTAACTATCAACAATGGGACCTGGATAACCGGCCTGGCAAGCCAGACAGCCGCTAAATTAGCTAATTACCAATTTAAGGTCATCGCCACCGGGAATGCTGCCCAGAGAGATTACGACCAAACCGTCGTCTATGACCTGTCCGGCGGGCAGAAAGAAGAGGCTCTAAGAGTCCTCAAGAAGACAATCGGCGCCGAGTTAGCGACCGATTCCCCAGCTTGGCTAGAAGAATATAAAACCTATAGCACTAGCAGCCGTCCTGACTTGATAATAATCCTCGGCACTGACGCCAATCGTGCACAATAGATAAATTATGGCGAAAAAAATAAATGACAACCCGCCTTTAGTCGCTATTTGCGGCCGAACCAACGTTGGCAAGTCAACGCTTTTCAATTGTCTGACAGAGAATAGCCAGGCCCTGGTTTCGGAGATTGCCGGCACTACCAGGGACAGTAACCTGGGCCGAGTCTCCTGGGCTAGAAAAAACTTCAGCCTGATAGACACGGCTGGCATACTTGATTGGCGCTACCTAATAACCAATAAGATCCCGGCGAACGACATTGATACTAAGACCCAAAAGCAGGCTCGCTCCTATCTGGACCGAGCTGATTTAATCTTATTCGTAGTCGACGCCAAGGTTGGCTTGCTACCGGAAGACAAAGAACTGTCGGCCGCCTTGAAAAAAAATCCAACTTACAGAAATAAGTTGCTACTGATCGCGAATAAAGTCGATAACTACAAGAACATCTCCGAAGTCGCCATCTTCAACAAGCTCGGCCTGGGCGAACCGGTCGGCGTTTCAGCTGTTAGCGGCCAGGGAACCGGCGACCTGCTAGATATCATCGTTAGGCGCCTCGGAAAAACCTCGCAAGAGAAACCAGGGGTAACTGAAAGCCGGCCCGCCATCCGCGTCTGCCTTATCGGCAAGCCTAATGTCGGAAAATCGTCATTGCTGAACTCCATCCTAGGATATGAACGAGTTATCGTCAGCCCTATCCCCCATACTACCCGCGAGCCACAAGATACCGAGATATCATATAAGGATAAGACGATAAATCTGGTAGACACGGCCGGGATCTCTAAACAAGGCAAGAAAGGCCATGGCTTAGAAAAACCGGGCATCCTAAAATCGCTAAAATCCCTCGATAAGGCCGATATCGCCTTACTAGTCCTGGGAATCAACGAGCCGTTGTCCCACCAGGACGCCAAGCTGGTCCAGGAGATATTCGACCGACGGAAGAGCCTAATCATAATCGCTAATAAATGGGACCTGATTGCGGACCGCAATACGAAAAAATGGACCCTGAATATATACGACAAGCTGCCATTCGCCTCTTGGGCGCCACTGCAATTCATCTCAGCCAAGACCGGGGAAAAGGTGAATAAAATATTGGACCTGGTCTTAAAAGTATCAGGGGAAAGAAACTTAAAGTTAAGCGATTCGCAATGCGATAAATTTCTCCATCAGATCGTGAAAATCCATAAGCCGGCCAAAGGCAAGGGGTTAAAAGCGCCGCATATCTATGAACTATACCAGACCAGGGACAATCCTCCTGCCTTCACTGTCCGCATCGGAGCCGATGATAACCTGCACTTTTCCTATCTACGCTTCTTGGAAAACCGTTTGCGAGAACGCTATGGCTTCACCGGCACACCGATTAATATCTCCGTCACTAAACGACGCAAAACTCATACGACTTATAACAACTAAGCATATGAAAATCATCGTCGGTCTAGGGAACCCTGGGGAACAATATTGTAATGCGCGCCATAATATCGGCTGGCTGGCTTTAGATAATCTACTGGGCGATATCCATTGGCAAGAAAACAAAAAATTCTGCGCCCTAATCCACGAGGAGGGAGATCTGATGTTCGTCAAGCCACTAACCTTCATGAATGATTCCGGCCGAACAGTACAGAAAATTCTCAATTACTACAAACTATTGCCCCGGACTCTGGGGCTAATCAACAAAAAGGGCATTGATTTGAACGGGACCTTAACCGTAATCCATGACGACTTAGATCTTGATTTTTCTGCTTTCAAAATTGCGACCGATTCCAGCAGCGCTGGCCATCGCGGCGTGCAATCTATCATTAATCACTTAAAGACCAAGAAGTTTACCCGCATCCGCTTAGGAATAAGGAATGACCTGCTCAGGACTCACATTCCGCCAGAGAAATTCGTCCTTCAGCCTTTCTCGGCAGCGGAGAAAGATAAGCTGAAAGAAATCTTTGCCAAGATAAATATTAATCCCTAAAATAAAATCCTCCTGGTTCTCAGGAGGATTTTATTCTCTTCTTGACTGACCAAGGTTTTGCCTAAAAGCCGGAAAAATCCTAATTAAGGCTAGCTGGACCAAGGAGGGGCGGTCCGACCAGCCACTCCTAGGCAAAACTCTGGCCATTAAGAAGCTGTGAATTCAATAATAAGACAGCAAAAAATATATGTCAATCTTGACAAAAATAGCTAATTTTAGACAAATTTTAAATATCTTTCAAAAACTGCCAAATTAAAGCACGGCCCGGGCGACTGATTCTCGGCCTAGTCGCTATCGCTAGCAATTAAGGTGACTTAAATAAAAAGATAAAAAACAAAATGACGGAATCAAGCTTGACACTGCAAACATAAATAGTACACTGAATAATATTAGAATGGCTGACGACCAGGAACGAATAGGCGAGCCATGTTTAACAAACTCCTAAGCAATATGGATCTAATTATCGTCGAATCGCCAACCAAGGCAAAAACGATAGACAAATTCCTAGATAAAAAATACCGGGTCGAATCGTCGTTCGGCCATATTCGCGACCTGCCGAAAAGTGAGATGGGTGTCGATACCCAGAATAATTTCTCGCCTCGATATATAATCCCGACCAAAGCTAAAAAGGTCGTGTCCAATCTAAAAGCCGTCGCCAAGAAGGCAGACGAAGTAGTACTAGCATCTGATGAGGACCGCGAAGGAGAAGCTATTGCCTGGCACCTGGTCCAAGCTTTAGGATTGGACGAGAAGAAGACCAAACGCATTGTTTTCCATGAAATCACCAAGGAGGCTATCCAGGAGGCCCTGAAGAAACCCAGACAAATCGATTTGGATATGGTGGACGCCCAACAGGCTCGTCGTGTCTTAGACCGCCTAGTCGGTTATGAGCTATCACCATTTCTCTGGAAAAAGGTGGCAAAAGGCCTATCAGCCGGACGCGTCCAAAGCGTAGCGACTCGGTTGATAGTAGAGAGAGAGGGAGAGATAAGAGATTTCAAAAGCGAAGAATATTGGAGCTTGTCTGCTAACCTGACCGGCGACGCTGAAGAAAACCGGTTCACAGTCGATCTCTACAAGATAGGCGGCAAGACCTTCGATAAGCTGACCATTAAGAAAGACGATGCCCAGGAACTGAAAAAAATTCTGCGCTTGGCCGATTATAAGGTAGAAAAAATAGAAAAGAAAAATGTCAACAAGAACCCCGCGGCGCCGTTCACTACCTCTACCCTGCAACAATCTGCTAATCGGCATCTTGGTTTCAGCGCCAAACAGACTATGTCGGTCGCCCAGAAACTATACGAACAAGGCTTTATTACTTACATGCGCACTGACGCCTTGAACCTGTCACCAAAATTTTTGACGGAAGCCGATGTTTGGATTAAAAAGAACCTCGGGGCCGATTATGCTACCGGTGGCAAAATATATAAGAATAAAAGTAAAAATGCCCAGGAAGCGCACGAGGCAATCAGGCCGACCGAAGTCGCCACGACACCAGAAAAGATAGCTAAAAAACTAGATAAAAACCAAGAGCGCCTCTATCGCCTAATCTGGCAACGCGCTGTCGCCAGCCAAATGGCGGCTGCCAGGCTAGCGGCTACAATAATCGACGTCAAAGCTGCTACCAAAAAAGACAGTTACTTATTCCGGGCTAACGGGCAGATAATGACTTTCTCCGGCTACCTCCAAATCTGGCCGGAGAAGACCAAAGAGCAGACGTTACCGGAACTAGAAGAAAAACAATCCCTCGTCCTCATTGAATTAAAAACTGAACAACATACCACTAATCCACCCGCCCGTTATTCCGATGCCAGCCTAGTCAAGGAACTGGAAAAATATGGTATTGGCCGGCCTTCGACCTATGCTCCGACAATCGCGACGATTATCACCCGCAACTATGTGGAGCGAGATGAGAATAAAAAGCTCAAGCCGACCGAAATCGCTTTTGTGGTCACCAACCTATTATTAAGTCATTTCCCTAAAATAGTTGACTACAGGTTTACGGCCCAGATGGAAGATAATCTGGATGAGATCGCCCGCGGAAAAAAAGCTTGGCAACCGATAATCAGAGACTTTTACTCCGACTTCCATGATAATTTGGAGCTTAAATATCAGGAAATTAAAAAAAGCGATATTATGCCTGAAGAAAAATCAACTGAAGTCTGTAACAAATGCGGTTCGCCGATGATTATCAAAACTGGGCGCTATGGGAAATTCTTAGCTTGCAGCGCCTTTCCAGAATGCCGCAATATCAAAAAGATGCCGGGTGGTACTGGCCATGAAACCCGGGAACCAGACGCCAAGTTGCTTGATTTGCAAAAAAAATATGCCGAAGAGGTCTGCGACAAATGCGGTTCGCCGATGGCCGTCCGGACGGGAAAATTCGGACCTTTCCTGGCCTGTTCCGCTTATCCGAAATGCAAAAATATCAAGAATATAAATAGCAGCACTACAAACACAGAGCCAACGCCTTGCCCGGTTTGCGGCAAGGGGAAAATCGTCAAAAAATTCAGCCGGCGCGGCGCTTTCTGGGCCTGTGATAATTATCCAAAATGCAAAAATGCCTACTGGGGAGAGCCGACCGGGAAAAATTGTCCGGACTGCGACGCCCTGTTAATCAAAGACACAAAAAGCGGAGCGATAAGATGCAGCCACCGGGAATGCGGATATAAAGAATAGTACAGATTCAAAAGAGCCCGTTAAAGGGCTCTTTTTTATATTCCCGGCTCATGAACATCTTTATTTCTTCCGACTACTCTTCTTTGTTTGACTCTTAGCCCTCTTTTCCTGGACGAATTCCATCGCCTTCTTGGCAATCTCTCCCAAGATCATGAAGTAAGCTGAGCTGTCCCGCAATTTGCTTTTGGCAATGGTAATCAACTCTTCGGCCTTAACGACGCCGGACTCTATCTTCTTAGAGATCCGATCAAAGCGCCGGAAATTGGCGATAAAATAGTAGAGCGCCCAACAGAGAAAAAAAGTCAGGACGGCGATGCAAACCGTCAGGACTAGATACAAGATATCCAAGGAAGTTGAAAACATATTTTATAGATTAAAAATTCCTCAAACGAGCAGAGAACTTATCGGCCAGATAGCTAATAAGCTTCTGTTGGACCCGATCGACTTCCTCGGCCAACAGAGTCCTTTCCGGAGATTGGTAATTTATATGGAAAGCTAAGCTCTTTTCATCGACTGACAGCTTATCACCGCTATAAACATCAAACAGCACGGCCGACTTGATCAAAGGGTCGAAAGCGGCAATCTCATTCCTTAAGTCATTATACAATATTTTATGGTTAATGACAAAAGCTAAATCACGAATGACGGGAGGGTATTTAGGCGCTTCCTGAGAATGAAAAGTCGGTAAACTGAGAATAAGGTTAGCCAACAAGCTAAAATTTATTTCCGCCAAGACAGCCGGCTTCTTCAGATTTATATTTTCGGCTGCTAGCGCGTCTAGCGCCGCTACTGTCCCTAGCTCCTTGCCTGAAACCATAATTTTGGCAGCCGTCTTCTTGTCCATCCAGCCAGGAATATTATCCGGGATAGAAAAATCCAGCATCAATTCATAGCCAGCTAATAGCCGCAGGCAATCATTAATAATGCCTTTAAGCTTTCCCAGCAAATCCGGGTCATTACTAGCTAATGCCAGGCCCAAATGCTTCTCCTGGTGGGGCAGGGCGCCGTCACCCTGTTCCCCTTTCTTTAGGGCACCGGGAGCGTTAAAAAAGACGCTGCCGATTTCAAAAAAGCTCAGCCTATCGCTTTTCGCTTGGTTATTTTTAAGATTAAGTACTAAACCAGGAACGAGTGATTGCCGCAGCAGGACTTGATTCTCAGCCAGAGGATTGGCTAGACGCAGATAGTTAAAAAAATCAATATTTAACTTCGCCAGTTGCTCTTCGCTCAAAAAAGAATAACTATAAGCTTCCGTCAAGCAATGTTTTAAGGCTAAAATGTTCTTCGTTTTTCTCTCGATAGTTCTCTCTTGGTTGACCTCCGGGAGATTTAGAGTCTGGACCGGTAGCTGGGAAACGATGTTGCTATAGCCATAAAGGCGCAAGACCTCTTCTGCTAAGTCTTCGCGAGTTGAAACGTCCTTTGTCGCTCGCCAGGAAGGGACCGCCACCTTTAACTTTTCTTCGCTGGGATTAATGACTACAAAACCGAGCTTCTTTAAGGAATTAACCGCTTCTTCCTTAGGGATCTCTTGGCCGATCTTGTCAGCTAGCCAATCCAAGTCTAATTCAATCTCTTTCATTGGAGAATACGAGTTATCAATATCGATAAGAGCGCTAGCGACCTTCATCTCCGGACAAATTTCCTTTAATAAGGTAAGAAATCGCAATAAACCGACTTTGGTTAATTGCGGGTCCAAAGATTTCTCGAACCGCATCGACGATTCGGAACGCAAGCCGAGTTTCTGAGAAGTCCGACGAACAGAAACCGCTTGAAAATTGGCCGCCTCTAGAATCAGCGTCTTGGTTGCAGAGCCGATTTCGCTATTTTTTCCGCCCATGACTCCAGCGATAGCAATCGGCTGTTTGCCGTCGGTAATAACTAGGTCTTCCTGGTCCAAAACCCTCTCTTTCTCATCTAGAGTCTCAATAACCTCGTTTTTGACGGCTCGGCGGACGACTATCTTCTTAACCTTATCGGCGCTGAAGGCGTGGAGCGGCTGGCCGACATCCATCATGACATAGTTGGTCAGGTCGACAAGGTTGTTAATCGGGCGCTGGTGGACGGCAACTAATTTCTGCTTAAGCCACTCCGGTGACTCTTGGACGGAAACGTTATCAATCTTAACGGCCATATAACGCGGGCAGCGCTCTTTGTCCTCGACCCTTATCTCTAGTTTGCCGGCCTTAGCATCTAGAAAATCGAATTTAGACAGAACTTTGTCATATGGCTTAAGCGGCAAGTTAAAGATCGCGCTTAGCTCCCTGGCTAGGCCATAATGGCTCCACAGATCCGGGCGATTAGACAAGGATTTGTTATCCACTTCCAGAACGATATCGTCCGCTTTCAGATATTTGGCAAAAGGCTCGCCAGCCTTGGCATCAGGCCGTAAGACGATTATCCCCTCATGGCTCCTGCCTAGTCCGAGCTCATCTTCCGCGCAGATCATGCCCTCTGATTTCTCCCCCCGAATTTCAGCTGGCTTTATTTCCAGCCCGGTAGGCAAAACCGCCCCGACTAAGGCAACCGGAACCGATTGACCGACGGCGACGTTTGGAGCACCGCAAACAATATTAAGTTTGGCCTTCTTAACGTCGATAATGACCAACCGAAGCCGGTCAGCATTAGGATGCTTCTTGACTTCTATGACCTTGCCGACGACAACCTTGGCAAACTGGTCGGCTTGCTTAACCAGTCCCTCGACTTCAACGGTACGGTTAGTAAGTTCCGTAGCTATTTCCTCCGGCTTTATCTTAGACGGCAGTTTGACGAAATCTTTTAACCAATTATAAGAGATATACATAGGATTAGAATTGCTCTAGGAATTTGATATCGCCGCTATTGAAGAGGCGGATATCGTTGATATTGTATTTCAACATCGCTAACCGATTCAGGCCGAAACCAAAAGCTAGGCCGGAATAGACTTCCGGATCGATACCGCCGGCTCGTAGCACGTCGGGGTGGATTAGACCAGCGCCAACTATCTCCAACCAACCAGTCTGCTTGCAGACTCGGCAGCCCTTCCCTTGGCACAAAAAGCAAGTGTATTCACCGTTATTGCCTGGTTCGACGAAAGGATAGAATTTAGGACGCATCCGTAAGGCGGTATTCGGGCCAAAAAGCTTCTGGCCGACAATCTCCAGCAGGCTTTTAAGATTGGCGAAATTGATATTCTTATCGATCATGATACCCTCGACCTGGTAAAAGGTGTGCTCATGACGAGCATCGGTCGCTTCACTCCGGAAACAGCGACCCGGCATCAAAGCCTTAAGCGGGGCGCCATACTTCTGCATCGCTCGGATCTGGACCGGGGAAGTGTGCGTCCTCATCACCAGATCATACTGCCCGGCCTTGTTCTTCGAATCGACATAAAAAGTGTCCTGCATGTCGCGTGCCGGATGAAAAGGAGGCATATTAAGGGCTGTGAAATTATAATAATCGCTTTCCAGCTCCGGGCCGTCAGCAATAACAAAGCCTAAAGAGATAAACAAATCTTCTAATTCATTCTGGACGATAGTAATCGGATTCAAATGGCCGCTTGGCATCTTCTCGCCCGGCAACGTAATATCAACCGATACCTGCTCTCGACGATTTTCTAACATCCGCCGTACCTCTTCATACTTTCCCTGCAGTTCGGTTTTTATCTTATTAGCCGCTTCCCCAATATCGCGACGTATCTCCACATCCAAATCCTTCAAAGAATGCATAATCTCATTCAATTCCCCTTTGCGGGCCAAATATTTAATCTCTAGCTCCCGCAGCTCGGAGATATTGCCTACGCGGTTTAGCTGTTCCAAGAAGCCTTCCTTCAGTTTTTGCAGCTTATTCTTCATATATTTAACGACTTTTCTTATAACTAATCAAAAATAACTCCAAGATGGCGAAAACGACGACGAGTAGCAGCAAATTAAGCCAATTAAGGAGATTCGCAGCCATTAGGAAGAGGAAAAAAATGATAAAAAGGGAAAAAAGGAATGATTGGCGGAAGGATAGTTTGACAAGATTAAAAGCCAATTCTTTCTTCAGGGCTACGAAACGAATCAAAAACCCAACCAAGGCGCTAGTCCCGACTAAAGCCAAGAATAAAGAAAGATAGAATAGTCCGAAGCCAATCCAATTGGTCGCCGTCGGGTCAACCAGACGAGCGACAAAAATAAATATCCCCCAACAGACCAAGGTCAAGGCGGACATTACCCAAAGGTAATTCTTTAAAGTCATAAGCTTGCCACTATATTTTTAATTTTCACCTCTTCTTCCTGATAGGAAACTAACTTTGCCTTCTCCGCTTCAACAATCGCTTCTGGGGCCCGAGAGATGAAATCAGTATTTGCCAATTTTTCTTCCTGACGGCTAATCAATCCCTCCAAAGCGGACAACTCTTTCAAAAGGCGGGCCTTTTCTTTGTCTTCATCTATCGCCCCAATAAGATACATCTCAATTTCTCCGACTGGGAGCATTATTGCTTTGTCGATTTTCTCCCCTGCCGTCCTGACTTCAACTGATTCTAGGCCGGTCCGCAGGCCGCAGATCAGGCGGCTCTGGCTGATTAGAAAGTCAGCTAAACCCCGCCCATAGATTACCGCTTTCAACTTTTTTGCCGGCTCAATCTTATTCTCGCTACGGGCATTTCTGATAGCAATAATAATTTCTTGTAGCTTGGCCATCTCTTTAACTAGTTGTAAGCCATTAGCGACCGGCCACTTTTCAACCATCAATAAAGAAGGGTTAAAGCTATCCCAAATCCTCTCTGTCACGAAAGGAATAAAGGGCTGCCAAAGAATTAAGAGATTTTTCAGAAGATAAATCAAAATCTCGTCCTTGCCCTTTTCAATCTTCGCTATTTCCAAATACCAGTCTGCCAGCTTATCCCGAGTGAACTCTGTTAAATCGTCAGCGGCCAGGGAAAAATCAAAATTCGACAAGCGTTCAGTCACGCCCTTAATCAAAGCTGACATCTCTGCCAAAATCCAACGATCAGAAACTGTCTCAGCTATCGGGAGTTTATCAGCTGACACAGAAAAATATTTCTCGTCGACGACACCGAGTATGAAACGCGATATATTCCAGAGCTTATTGATAAAATTCCTTTTTGCCTCGACCTTATCCTCGCTGAAACGAGCGTCATTGCCGGGCGTAGAACCCATTAGCAGGGAAAGGCGAGTCGCATCCGTCCCATATTTATCCTTCATATCCAAAGGATCAACGCCATTGCCTTTAGATTTTGACATCTTTTTCCCTTTAGCATCCAGGATTGTGCCATGCAGATAAACCTGATTGAAGGGGACTTCATCGAGGGCAAAAAAAGACATCATGACCATGCGCGAAACCCAGAGGGTTAATATTTCATAGCCCGTCTCTAGGACTTGGGTGGGGTGGAAACGCGCCAAATCGTTTATCTTACGACCGGAGCGATAGTTTTCCGGCCAACCTAAAGTAGAGAATGTCCACATGCCGGAGGAAAACCAGGTGTCTAAGGTATCGGGGTCCTGGTCCCAACCTGTGCCCTGTGGCGCTTCCAGACCGACATAGGTCTCATCGCCCTTATACCAGACTGGAATCCGATGACCAAACCAAATCTGTCTTGAGATGCACCAGTCGTGCAAGTTATTCATCCAATCTAAATAGCGCTTGCCGAACCTTTCCGGAACAAACTTTATCTGCCCGGTCTGAGCAGCCCCAATCGCCTTTTCTTTCAGCGATTTATCGCCCAATCGCTTTATCTTCTTATCGACAGATATAAACCACTGCTTGGAGGGAAGGGGCTCAATGACTGTTCCACAACGGTAGCAGATCGCTGCGCTGTGTAGATAATCGTCATCGATATGGTCGATCAGCCCCATCTTTTCCATGTCGCCCACGATCGCCTCCCGCGCCTCCCTAGTAGTTAACCCTTCATATTTGCCGCAATTAGACATCATGCGACCATCCTCATCGATGATCTTCTTGCTTGGCAGATGATGCCTCTGAGCGATCTCGTTGTCGACAAAGCTATGGGCCGGGGTTACTTTAATTGCCCCGGAACCGAAGGACATGTCGACTGCCTTATCGGCGACAACAGTAACCTTAAATTTCCCCAGGACTCCTTCAATGTCCAGCTCCTGGCCGATTAATTGCTGATAACGCCGGTCTTCGGGATGGACGGCGACGGCGGTATCACCTAATTTGGTCTCCGGCCGGGAGGTCGCTAAGATAAATGGCCCATATTTGATCCAGTACAACTTAGCTTTTTCTTCTTTATGCTCGACCTCGTCATCGGCTAGGGTCGAATGGCAACGCGGGCACCAATTGACAATCCTCTCTCCACGATAGATCACGCCTTCGTCATACATGTCCTTGAACATGGTCCGAACCGCCAGCTGGCGCTTGTCATCAAGCGTGAAAGCTAATCGAGACCAGTCTAGGGATGCTCCCATCTTCCTAATCTGGTCCAGGATAGTAGACTGGGTTTCCTGCATGAAAGAATAGACTTCGGATAAAAATTTATCCCTTCCTAGGTCATGGCGCGTCTTACCTAGCTCTTTCAATAATTTTTTCTCCACGACATTCTGGGTTGCGATAGCAGCATGATCAGTGCCCGGCAGCCAAAGTGTTCGCTCGCCTAAAAGGCGATGATAACGGACCAAAAGATCCTCGATCGCTACCACGAAGGCATGCCCAATATGCAGCTTATCGGTGATGTTAGGCGGGGGCAGGATTAAAGTATAGGTTGGAGAGCTCTCCGGCAAACCTAAATTATCCGGGTTAAAGTACCCGGATTCTTCCCATTTTTGATAAATTTTATCCTCATTTTCGCCCGGATTATAGGCTTTGGGTAGTTCTTTTTTCATAATTCAAAATTACCAAAAAAACGACCTAAAGTCAATGAAAAATGGTAATGTGTACACACATATGGCGGTTTTTCCAAGAATATGCGAATATCGGCTAA
>CAYOKE010000024.1:0-12611 GCA_964404515.1 uncultured Gammaproteobacteria bacterium
CCCTGATTATACCACTTTTTGGACTAAGTGTTTCCAAGGTGCTGAACCATTGCGTTAATATTGACAAAATCAAAAAATTATTATATTTTCTAATCAGTCCTTAATAAACTATCATCATGGAAAACGAACCCCTAATCCGTTTCAACCAGGAAAGATTTTCTAGGATAGTTAGGATTGAAGAAGATTCTCATCAAGCAAGGCTGATTTTTTTGCCGTCGCCAGACAGGGAAGCTGAATACCAAGATCTCATGACCGAGCTATGGCACGAGATGACCCAGGGTAAGATGAAGATAAGGCATATCTCTTTCCGACTTAATGATTCCTCCCAAAACCCCTTTCTCTTTACCTTGGAAAACCTTGATATCACTAAGATATTCGCGGCCCGTAATGGCACTCTGTCCTTGTACCTGAGCGATAGGGAAGTCAGGGAACTGATCCGGCTTTCCGGGCAGAAAGATAATAGCCGGCCTGACAAGGTGGCGATATATGCCTTCTGTCCTCAGGCTCCGGAGGCCGGAGACAACCTTACAATCTTCTTCGCCAAGAACCTAGAATCATGCCTGGTTGAAAAAACCCGGGAACTGTAAATATGATTATTTATCGGTTACCGGGTTTTTTGATTAAAAACGGGCAGGGCATAAGGGGGAAAGCCCGATTTCTACTGGGAATCCCTTTCTTTAATACTTCGCATAATGTATATTAATAAACGTATATATCAAGATTTTTGAGGGGTAGCTACTATGTCAGCCACCCCTCTAAGTTGCTTAGTTGTTTAATTGAGAGTCAAATCCTTTATCGGTACCTTCTTGTCAGGCCGCCCCTCTTTGGTTATGGTTATTATTTTTTCAGGGTTGGCTGCCTTTAAAGCGCTAAAAAGGCTTAATCTGACGGTCAGACCTTTGGTCTGCCACGATTCATTCTCATACGATACTGATAAGCCATAGGAAGTCATAAGAACGGGTTTTTAGGTTAAACAACTAGAGATTGATCCAATCTTGACCATTTTTCCCTCCTTTCTTTCGGTCGTGATTAATAACCAATGAACAACCCCATGAAATGGACCTGGGGCTGGAATAATAATATTATCTTCACTATTATCAAGAAAATGCCGACAACTACGAAGCAGAAAAGCAGGATAGCTAGAGTGAAAAAAAATTTGAATATTCCTTCCATATATGTTTGAGATTAATGGGCGCTCGGCTTCTTACCCGGCCTTATTTCAATTCCGGATTGATGAAGACCCGATCGCCATAACGCAGGTCGATATAGTTTATCCTATTGAAATTATCCTTTATTTTTTCCCTTTTGACAAGCAGTAGGCGCTCGACCTGGCTATTGAGGTCGGATTTGATGTTGAAATAGACCAAGGGGCCGTTTAGGAACTTGACTTTGACAGCGTTGAACTCCTGGTCGACGATATACCGTTCTGTCGGCTGGTCGGGATAAGCGGACAAACGAGCTGCTAGGTTGATGATGAATTGCAGATATTCTTCCTTCAGGGCGATCCGACCATCGGTGCCGACCAGGTCGATGGAATTCTGGTTCTCCAGAATGAAATATTTCTTCTTATCCTCTTCCGAGACCGGCGCTTCCTTTATCAGGCTGCCATCGCTTGAGGCATAACATAGCGCTCCTCCTTGCTGGAAGATGAAGGCATAGGGGCGTTCGCCGATTGTGACCGACAAAGTGCCGGGAATCTTCTTGGCAATCTCCAGGCTGGCGAAATTGTACTTAACCAGGATCTCTTCCGTTGCTTCTTCGCGGTCGAACAGAAAGATATTGCTTTGCTTGAATACTAAGCCACGCGTTAGCTGCGTCCTTTGCCAAAGCTGATTTTCGATTTCCCAGCTCGGAATCCGGGTCGAACCGCTGACGACTATCTTTTTCAGTCGCCAAACCGGCGAAGCCAGAAAAAACCAAATCCCCAGGCAGAAAAGGAAAAATATCAGCAAAGAAAGCAGCTTCCATCGGCGAGGATGGCTTCCCTTCTTCTTCCGTTGGAAAAAAGGATTTTGCAAATTCTTCGCTTGGTAATCCTTCTTTATCTTCCTATATCGCGGCTTATTTACCATTTTACTAATATTAGCTAAATTATATAACTTCTCGGCGAATATTAGCCTGAATCTTTACTAACACCTCATAGGGGATAGTCCCAAGCAAATTAGCAAGATTAATGATCGAATTAGGACTATCAGGATCAACGGACACAATCTCGACGATATCGCCGATACTGGCTTCCCTGTTACCGATATCCAGACAGGTCAGGTTCATGGCTACCTTGCCGGCGATCCTAGCCCAATAATCCCCTGCCTCGTTCCGGACCAGAAACTTGGCTCGGTTTGATAAGCGGCGGTCCAGGCCCTCAAAATAGCCGAAGGGGATGACAGCGATGCGGCCGGGGGCAGCTACGTGGTAGTCTTCGGCATAGGAAACGCTTTCGCCAGCTTCAACGGTTTGCAAGGAGACGATGTGAGAATAGACTCTTAAGGCCGGCCGCAAAGGCTCGGCCTTTCCTGCTCGGGGATCATTGGCCTCGAAAGGGTCATAACCATAGAGAGCCAGACCGGGTCGGAAAGCGGTCAGCAGCTTGTCATCCAAGGAGAGAGCGGCGGCTGAATTCCCGATATGCACCCAGCGAGGAAAGATGCCGGACACCCGTAAAGCCTCCAGGGCGGCCGTGAAATTATCCAATTGAGACTGATTGAGCAGCGACCGCTTGTCCGCTGAAGCGAAATGGGAGCATAGACCGGTCACTTCGACCTTAGCCAGGTATTTTTCGTTCCGAGCGATGAACGATCCCAGATCCTTGATGCCTTCCCGATTCATCCCGGAATTGGCGAAGAGATGGACCCGAGCTTTCTTGCCGAAACGGGACAGGTAGCGCAGAGTCTCCTCGTTATAAACGACAAATTCCGTCCGAGATAAGCGACAATAGCGGTAGGCGCGATGCGGCATCTCACCTAAAATCAAGACTTGGCGCTTGAAATAACGATAAACAATTTGCGCTTCCGGATAGGAATCAACGACTACCATAGGAGCGCTGGTCTGATTAAGGATAGTACAAACCTCTTTCAAGCCATGGCCATAAGCGTTGGATTTCAGGACCGGAAAAATCTCAGCGGTCGGCTGGCAGCTCTTCAGATAATTAAAATTATCGACAAGCGCCTGGGAATCGATCTCTATCTTATTCAAAGTCTCGTACTTCGGTTTTAATAGTCTTCTAAAAAAATTTAACATAAAGCATGAACTCAGGGTTTGACTGTTCTTCCCCGCCCGTGATTAAGCTTATCAGCACTCAAGTCGGTATCTAGGTCATCAAGATAGCCTTCAACGCTCTCGGCCGTAACACCATCCTGGGCGTAATATCTCACGTCAGTCATAAGGTTGGCGACCTGCCCGAGCTGGTCTTCGGTCGGCTTAAAACTGACTTCGAAGCCGATTCGATAATTAGTCTCTTCCGCCTCGACCGCTTTCAAGCGCCAGAGCACCTGCCGGGTCGAAGTATTATACTTGAATTCTCCGGCCAGGAGAGATCGCTGTCCGGAAAGCTCGACGCCGGCCGGCAGTTTGCCGCTGAAAACCAGATCCTTGAAACTGCCATCACTCGAGACTTCTAGGAAAAGCCAATAAGTCGTCGGGATCCCGACTACCGGCGGCAGAGGGCCGACGCCCAACTGATCGCCCTGCGGGCTGTTATAATAGGCGAAGGCTTTCGCCTTTAATTCCGACTTAAGCTTCAATTCTGGTAATATCCAAGCATCCTTAATTACTTGGCCGTTATAGGTATAGGCGCTCTGCGCCTGCCAGCCTATTATCTTCGCCGTTTCGCTCTTAGTGGAAAAAGAGACCTTGGCTTTTAGGACCAAGCTGGCTTTAGCCGGCAGTTTACTGAGTGATAGCCGCTGGCCGACTACGTCCAGCCCGGAAATTTCCGTTAGCGGCTCTATTCCGACCACAGAAAAATCCTGATTGGTCGTTTCCAGGTCGATAGCGATATCTTCTAATTCCGAATCGCCGCTATTATCCAGGCGGATTTCCAGTTCCGCGCCGTCAGCTAACTTGAAACCAGGCTGAGGGACGGAAAAAGTCAGGCTAAGCGGCGGATTCTCCAGATTTATCTCTCCTGGCTGGCTGCCGCTAATAAGGTTGGAAAAACGGGGGTGATATGAGAATAGAGTTATGACAACCGTCGCTAAGACAACGATGACAACCAATAAGGATAGATCCAGCACCAGATGCCAACGGTTGCGGCGATAGAATCTTTCCAGTCGCCACTGCCAATGGCGTTTTAATAATTTAATCATATTTTTAGTAAAAATTCTTGAGTCCGACG
Organism: uncultured Gammaproteobacteria bacterium; assembly: GCA_964404515.1. Taxonomy (GTDB): domain Bacteria; phylum Patescibacteriota; class Patescibacteriia; order Patescibacteriales; family UBA12465; genus UBA12465. Next base: position 4,334 of record CAYOKE010000024.1, read on the forward strand.
AGAATCTCAGCCAGGCCGTCGCTGTCCAAGTCATCGCTAGTTACCCGAATGCCGCCGTGGAAGCTGGAATCGAAAGCGAAGAATGACTTTTCGGCTTGGCCGTTAGAATCAAAAATCCTGACCTGCGGTCCGCCGCCCTTCCCTGGCCCGGTGATAATCTCTGCTTGGCCGTCACCGTCCACATCGCCTAAAGCGACACTGACACCGCCGCGGAACTTCTTATCATAGGCCAGGAAGCTACCTTCCAATTTCCCTGATAGGGAGAAAATCTTCACCAGCGGCTCCAAGTCGGCGCCTGGCCCGGTGATGATCTCATCCTGACCGTCGCTGTCCACATCGCCCAAGGCGACGCTGACGCCGCCGCGAAACTTCTTGTCATAGGCGAAGAAATCTCCCTTAAGCTGGCCGCTCGGGGTAAAGAGCCTGACTTGGGGCCCGCCTGTTTTCGGTCCGGTGACTATTTGGCGGATATAGCCATCGCTGACCCGGGCAGCCAGATTTATCCCCGCTTTGAAATTAGCGCCATAAGGTTGAAATTTGAAAAGAATCCGCCCGTCCTGATATAAGCTGACCTGGCCCGTAGCGGCCATGAGGTCTATTTCCGAATTATCGTCATCCGTCGCTATTATCTCCGCTTCGCCGGCGAAAGCACTCAGATAAGAAAAGAAACCGCTCTGAGCTTGCTGGCCATCCTGATTAAAGACACGATAGAAATAACCATTAGCGAAAGGGCTGTTCTTGATGTCGGTATTACGTTTCAAAAGGATGACGCCATCTTTGGGCGCTAATTTCAGATAGTTTACCCTCTGCCCGCTATTTATAGCCGAATCCTGCGTGCCTTTTATCTTCTGCAGGTCCTCCTTGGCGAAAAGATAGCTCTGCTCCTTGTCTGTCGAATTGACTAGGACCAGGCCGCGTTTGAAATCCCGGCGCCAGAGACCGGCACCCGGCGTCGTCCCCTTATCCGCCAGGAGGTTATAGGCGGCAGACTGGGCCGGTCCTAAGTTGATGTCGTATTCGTCATACCACCAGGTCTGGCCGTGGCTCGTAACATCATAATCAAAGCTGAAGAATCCTTCACCTAGGAGCGCGGACGTGAAGGAAAATCTTAGCTTTTGATAATTTTCCTGGATCTTGTCATAAGCGTTGACGATAGAAAAATTCGGATTCTGGTTCAATGATGGCAGGCGCCATATGGTCGCCATCGATCCGGCCCAGGTGCCGCCGTTCTCCCAAGACGAAGGAAAATTCTCAAGCATCATCCCGTTTAATATCGACTGATAGCCGTCATAGACCCGGCCGTTACCGACCATAATAAAATCATTGCCGACTAGAGAACGGGTCTTAGACAGCGTCTTTTTGACGCCATCTACCCAAAGCTGGTTAGTTTCAGCCGGCGTTTCTGCCTGGCTGTCGTTATCTAGGTCCAGGTTCGTCCCGCCGGCTACCCAGGCGACATCGCCCCAGACATTATCAAGAAAGACGCCATCCCATAATCCAGTCGCCTGCAGCCGATTGGTAATGAATTCTGGTAAATAATCGTTAAAGCGTTTCCCTTCTGAGTCGAACGCCGCTCCATCCGATAGATTGAGCATGGAAGTGCCGGGCCAATTGGATACTTTTTTGCCGGACGCTTCCCTCGCCCACCAGCCGTCGGCTATCCGGCTGAACAATTCGCGGCGCAAGAAATCATTATTATATTCGGACGGATTATCCATTATCTCCTGGGTCGTGAGATAGGCTAGCAACACTATCTTCGGGTTGAGTTCCCTAATCTTCAGGATCTGCTCCCGGCTATTCTCCTGGGTCTCCATATCCAGGACAAGCAAGTCCCATTTGGCTAGCTCCGCGACTTCTCCGCTGCTAATCTCCCATTTCAGAAAATAATTAGCCAAACGGGGATAATCGGTCTTTAAAGCCGCTGCCCGGAGAGCCAGCGGCCAAAACAGGACCAGGATTATTATCGGAAACAGGTGTTTCATGTTACTCTGGCTTAATGATTTTCATCTTTCGAGGCAAATACGGCCGCAAAGCCTTAGGGATGATGACCGAACCGTCAGCTTGCTGATTCTGCTCCAAGATAGCCGGCAAGAGACGGCTGGTCGCCAAGCCAGAAGCATTCAAAGTATGGACGAATTCATTCTTATTGCCGGCTGACTTATAGCGCGTCTCACCACGGCGGGCCTGATAATCCAAGGCGTTAGAGACGCTACTCACTTCCTTATAGATCCCCATGCTCGGGATATAGACCTCGAGATCATAAGTCTTGGCCATAGCCGCGCTGCAATCGGCCGCCGCTAATTTGGAAATCTGGAAATGCAAGCCCAAGCCTTCCATTAGCTTCTGAGCATTACCAACCAGTTCGGCGAAAATTTTCCAGCTCTCCTCCGGCTTAGAGAAGATGAACATCTCCACTTTGTTGAATTGGTGGCCGCGGATCATCCCCCGTTCTTCTTGGCGGTAGCTACCGGCTTCACGCCGGAAACAAGGAGAATAAGCGAAATATTTCAAGGGCAGTTCCTCTTCTTTCAAGATCTCCTCGCGATGGTAATTGCCAAGCATCATTTCGCTCGTCGCGTTCAGGCAGAGCTGATCCTGAGTCCAGAATAGGTCGTCGCGGAATTTCGGCAGATGGCCAGAGGTATAAGCGGATTTTTCGGTTAACAGGAACGGCGGAATCAGGAAATGATAGCCGTTTTTGGTATGGAAATCGATAAAATATGAAAGGAGCGCCCATTCTAGCAACGCGCCGACGCCTTTATAGCACCAGAAGCCGGCACCAGACATCTTCGCTGCGCGCTCGTAATCCACGAGGCCCAAGGTGGTAGCCAGAGCGACGTGATCCTTGGGAGTAAAGTCGAATTTTGGTTGCTTGCCGTAAGTATAGATGACTTCGTTATTTTCCTTGTCGCCAGCTGCTACGTCCGCCGCCGGTATGTTCGGGAGCTCTGACAAACGGTCGATAAAATCTTTCTCGACTGCTGCCAACTCTGCCTCGGTCTTCTTGATCTCTTCGCCCAGCTTCTTCATCTCGGCGATCGTCTCCGGCGTCGGCTTGGTCTTAGAGGCCTTATTCCTGATGGCCTGAGAAGCTTCGAGGGCGCTGCGGATTTCACGGCGCCTATCATCCAAAGCCAATAGGCCTTCCAGGTCCAATTTTTGCGGCGCCAGCCTTTTTAACAAGCCCTCTTTCGCTTCGGCTAGATGTTCACGGAGATATTTGATGTCCAGCATATTTGAAAAAGATTAATTTATGATTTCGCCACCGAAAGCCTTGAGCAGATCGCCTAACAGTCCGGCCGGCTTCTTCTCCGGTTCTGCCGGGCTTCCCGCGGCTGTCCCGACTGCTTCGGCCGCCGCTTCAGGCGCCTTCTCTTCCCGCCTGATTTCCAGGTTCTCATCGACTGACGAGCAGAAAGACAAGTTCGAACCAAAAACCTCGGCCAGCGTCCTTTCCATTATCCCCTTAATGACCGCATCCTGAACGCGATCCTGATGGAATTTATACTTGAAAACTAAACCTAAGCAACCGTCCTTTACAGCCTGCGGCTGGCAATTCTGCAAGACGAAAGATAGGGAATGGTTATATTTCTTTATCCTTACCAGGAACTCCGGCCATTTATCCATGACGGCAGCGGCGTCTAGGCCGATTGCGCTCTTTTCCGCTTTGCTGGCTGGTTTTTCGTTATTAGCCGCGATATCGTTCCTGATTTCTTTCTTCATAATCCTCCCCTGGCTGCCACTAACGGTTTTAGCTGGAGCCGCCTTAGGCCTATCCCCTTCCGGGTTAAAACCGTCGCTACCGGTTGGCGGCCAGGACGGTCGGTCGGCACCTAGGCACAGTTCCGCGACCGCCAATTCCAAAGGCAGTTGCAGGATGAAAGAATTACGATTATCACTATAGGCTTCCAGGAAACGGCGAGTCGCCGCAAAAATCTGGTCCCAGCCTAGGTTCTCAGCTACCTGGTTCAGGCGCATCTCCAAAGCTTCGCCCAGATCCAAGCCTAGATTTTCAACCAATCCCGGATTAAGCTTGCCGAGCATTATCTTGCGCAAAAGGCTGATGACTTCAGCAGTAAAATTTTTCAGATTAAGCCCGCTATCCGCCAAGCCATTGATGAGAGCGACCGCCTTAGCCGCGTCTTTCCGGCTCAGATACTCTAAAAGGTCGATGGCTTCGTGGCTATTGGAATGCGGTATGACGAGTTCCGCCTGCTCAAGCGTAACCTTCTTGTCGCCGAGGGAGAATATCTGACCCAACAGGCTTTCGGCGTCACGCAGATGGCCGCCGGATTTTCGGGCTACCGCCTCTAAGACCGGCCGATCGACCGCGATCTTTTCGGCGGTCGCGATGGCTGCCAGCTTCTTGACTATATCAGAGACGCTAATGCGCTTGAAATCGAAACGTTCGCAACGGGAGACGATAGTGAGCGGCACCTTGTGGACCTCGGTCGTGCATAAGATGAAGATGACATGGGCCGGCGGTTCTTCGATGATCTTGAGGAGGGCATTGAAGGCCGAAAGCGACAGCATATGGACTTCATCGATGATGAAAACCTTGAATTTCGCGCCAATCGGGGCGAGCCGGGAAAAAGCGATGATATTCTCGCGGACGTTATCAACCCCAGTATTGGAAGCGGCATCGATTTCGACGACATCCAGATTCTTGGACTGGGTGATGCCGAGGCAACTGGCACATTTGTTGCAAGGCTCATAGGAACCGTCCTGACGTTCCAGGCAATTGACCGCCTTAGCGAGGATGCGCGCCAGGGTCGTCTTGCCGACAGCCCGCGGACCGCAGAACAGAAAAGCCTGAGCGACCTGGTTGGCGCTGATCTCGTTCTGTAAAGTAATCTTGATGTGGTTCTGTCCTAGGACTTCCGCGAAATTCTTAGGACGGTAATCGCGATATAGAGTAGACATAGTTATTTGAAAAAAGCGCTGCGGTGCTTTATTTCCGCCTCGACTAATTGGACGCTCTGGCCGTATTTCAAACGGGAAAGCGCTCTTATCTTCTCAGCCAAGCCCGGGCGCTTGACGCCGACGAGAGGCCAGATAGTCTTCAGGGAGAAAGGTCGGGCCGCACTGTTATCGACTAGCAGCTTGATATAGGCTGTTCCCTTGTCGATGTTTATCAGGTCATATTCATTGAAGACCGGAGCGAATTCTTTGACCAGGAATTCCGCATCCTCCGAACCGATCTTGAAGCTTATCATCGTCCCGACGTTGCCGAAAACCGCATCCTTGATTTCCGTGTTCTGCCCCTTGCTGAGCTGGCCGATATACTGGTGAGCGATTATAAGGTTCAGAGCGTATTTACGGGCTTCGGACAGGATCTGGCAAATCGAATTGGTCGTGAAATTCTGGAACTCGTCAATGTAGAGATAGAAATCCTTGCGTTCCTCGCTCGGCATGTCGGTCCGAGACAGAGCAGCCATCAGGATCTTGCCGACCAGAATCATACCCAGAAGATAAGCATTCATCTCTCCGACCAAGCCCTTGGGCAGGTCGATAAGCAAAATCTTCTGCTTATCCATTACCTCCCGCAGGTTGAAAGCGCTCTTCTGCTGGCCGATGATAGGCCGCATCATGTCGTTCGAGATGAAGGAGGTTAGCTTGGAAGTGATATAAGGGACGATGTTAGCAAGCGCCGCTTCCCCGCCGGCCTTCTCCGCTTCCTTCTTCCAGAAATCAACGACTGTCTGATTCTTGCAACGCGAGAGTTTGAGGCGGCGGAATTCCTCGTCTGCCAAGACCTTTGGGATTTCCATCAGGGTCGAACCAGACTCCGGATCGTCCATGATAAGGAGCATGGCATTGCGCATGTATTGCTCGAACATCGGCCCGCCGGTCGCTTTCAGGTCATAGAGCTTATCGAAGATGCCTATCATCTCATTAATTACGAAACTCTTCTGTTCTGGATAGCGCGGGTCATAATCCAACAGGTTTAAGGCCAGGGGTCGTTCTAAGTCACCGGGCGAAAAGATGATGACATCCTCCGCTCTTTCCGGCGGCAGACGATCCAAGATGTCTGAAATCAGATCGCCGTGGGGATCGAGGACGCAGACGCCTTCGCCATTCTGGATATCCTGGATAGCCATATTGGCTAAGAGAACCGACTTACCGACGCCGGATTTACCGATGATATAGGTATGGCGGCGGCGATCAGCCCGCTTAATGCGGATCTCCTTCTTAACGCCGCGGTAGACGTTCTCGCCCAAAGTGATGCCTTCGCTAGGGACTTCGGCCGGCGCTGGCGCAATCTTAGCCGTCAGCCAGAGGATGTTCGGCGTCTCCGTCGTCCTCAGGGGCAGATGGAAGACGCTAGCCAGCTCTTCGCTATTTAAGAGGAAGCTTTGCGCCTCTCGGAAATTGCGATAGATAAAATCGTTTATTATCTTTTCCTGGTTACCCTTATGGGCACGGGAAAAAGTATTGCCATAGCTGAAATTATTATATTCGCTGAAAGCATTAGCGACATTCTCCAGATAGACGTTCGCCTGTTCCCTGGTGGCGGCGCAAGACACGACTCGCAGGTTGACGTCCAGGCCGGCTTTCAAATTTTTCTCTTCAATAGCTTTGAGCATCTCTTCTTCGACCGCACTCAGTTTTTTCGGAGCTTCTTTAGGATTAGGGTCAGACGGCTTCTGACGGTTGGGAGCTAAATCGCTGAAAAAAGAGATAAAACTATACAGCGGGCTGCTAGCTTTGAGCCCGGCGTTGACTGAGTTACGCTGCTGGATTTTCGTTACGACGCGGCGGACGCGGCGATGCCAAGCGCTCTGCGCGCTCCGAACAGTATATTGGATAACCAGGCTTTCATCCTTATTCAGCTTAGACAGGACGTTAATCAAGGAATTAAGGGGATCGACTTCCATCTTCTGGTAGGTCTTCAGGGGGAATAAGTAGTCGCGGTTAGTCTTGAGGTAGGCAGCGGCCGTCTGACTGCGCAGATCGAAAGAATTATAGTCCTCGACTTCCTCGATGACCGCTTCTGGGTAATGGGCATGGATCTGCTGCTCCAAGTAACGAGCGGTCTGGGATGAGGCTACGACATAGAAAGCGATCCGATTATGGCTAGCGACGATCTCGAAGGAAACGTGGTCGTACCGGCTGTTAAGCCAGTATCCGAAACCGCTCTGCGGTTTTAAGCCGCCGATCGCGGCGAAAATTGTCTCGCCCTTAGCGATCTCTTCCCGCAGCTGCTGAGCAGATGATTCCTTTCTGTCGTCAGCCGGCTTTTCTTTCGGCAATCGGACCAGAAAAACCTGGTTATGGAAATAACGGCGGCGAGATAACAGGAACTTTAAGATATATATGGCGGCGATAGCTAAAACGATTACCAGGATCAGGGCGATGAGCCAAGGTAATAGCCGACTAACTTCATTCGATAATAAGACGTCCATAATTAAAATTTATCTTTTATCCTCATTATCCTATCTGCCTTAATCTTCGCCTCCTGCTCCAGAAAGAACCTATTAACACCTGGTATCAGCTTCAGCCACTGTTTGATCAAGTCGATTATCTTCTTGGCCTTAATCTTGGTCTGATCGAGGAGTTTGTTGATCTTAGTGACTGTTTCTTCCCCTTTCGTCTTGAATTCCTTCTGTTCCGCCGGCGTCATCTTTAGGAACACTTCATTCAAGCCTTCGGCCAAGACTGCATCGATCGCTTGGGCGCGCCGATCCTGGAAACTGACCGCCTGGGAGATTGCCGGGGTGCTCGTTCCGCCTCTTTCTGCCGGTCTTGCCGTTTCTACCGGCTTTTCTGTCGACACAGCTGATCTCTCCGGTTGCTTTTCGGTTTGCGGCAATCTTTCCGGTGTAGACGGGGTCGTGACGGTTTCCGGTTTTTCTACGACAAACTTCTCTGCTGTTTTTTCTCCAGCCATAGTCTTAAAGGATTAATTGTTTACTCTAAACTAATCGCTCCGACTGGGCAGGCGCCAGCGGCATTCTTAGCGCAATCAGTGACTTCGCCAGCAACGACTTCCGACTTGCCATTAGCATTTAACCGGAAAGTTTCTGGGCACATGCCGACGCACAAAGAACAGCCGACGCACTTGTCTTGGTCAACTTTTACCATATTGGTTTTCTATTAACTGCTTAATTAATTTTATGTCTTAATTATAGCATAATTTATAAAAATTAAAACTCCCTTAAGGACTCGGAAACTAGCCTAAAAAACTGGCTTTAGAAAGCTTATTTTCCTTCCTTATTTATCTACGTTATCTAATCAGCACCTTGGAAACACTAGCTAATCATCTGAGCCGGGGTTT
>CAYOKE010000025.1:0-12384 GCA_964404515.1 uncultured Gammaproteobacteria bacterium
CGGCAATATCAATTGGCCCATGGACAATGTGTCTAAGGAAATGGGTACCTGCCAATGTCATTAACAAAAATATCTGAATCCCAGATACCTCAATATATATCCTTTTATTTTAAACCCTTATCAAAACCGTATTACATGAAAAATTTTATATTGATACTGACCATCTTTCCGACTGGTGCTGCCGAACCGGAAATCTTCGTCGGCTTGCCTAAAGAAAGTCATCGGCTCGAAAAGCCTTCCGAGTCATACGCTGGAGACGTCATCGGACAACTTGGAAAATATTCCCTGATTGCCGAACTTGATGATCTTAATGATGAGGGCAAGGACAGACTAAATATTAATCTGGGATGCTCAGGGCTTACGGATGATATAAAGCTGGAACTAATCAAAGAAGGTCGCGATTTCCACGGAAAATTTACCAGGACCAACGGCCACCGTAAAGAAACAGGATCAGCTAAAGGCTATTTTCAACCCCTGGATGATGATCTCTTCGTCCGGCCGGAGGGCAAAAAGCCAATCAAGGTCGAACTTTAAAGGACCAACGGAAAAATCATAAGCTCAAAAAGGCTTTTAGCTAAACGCTAGAAGCCTTTTTAATATCAAAATTTAGAAGGCAGGTTATTTGTTTTCCCATTCCTTCCCTTGCCGGACCAAGAATTCCGCGGCCCGTTCCGGTTCAGCCATCAACTCCTTGACGATTTTTTCCATCCTCGCTCCCTGGGAACCTTTGACGAGCAGGACATCGCCAGCCTTGATCCGGTTCTGAAGGAAGCGGCCGGCCTCTTCTGGCTTATCAAAATAGAAGATGGCGTCATCTTCCAACCCGGAGTCCTTTGCACCGCGGATGAAACCACGCGCCCTCTCGCCGACGGCGATCAGGTAATCGGCCTTATTCTCCGCTACTTGGCGGCCGACGACTTGGTGCCCTTCTTCGGTATAGGGACCGATCTCTAACATCTCGCCTAGGACTGCGTATTTTTTAGAATTGGGCTCAACTTTTATCCGCTTTAGGACATCGAGGGCGGCTAAGGCCGCTTCCGGCGAAGAATTATAGCTGTCATCGATCAGAAAGGTATGCTTTATACCCGGCAAATAGGACATCCGGCCCTTAGGCAGGCTGAAGGTGCCTAACGCCTGGGCGATCTCGACTAGGTTCAGATCGAAATAGGTGCCGACGGCGGCGGCGGCGAGAGCGGCGTAAAGAGCGGTCTCCGAGAGGACGTTCTTCATATAGACCGGCACAATCGAGCCGTTATAGTTCAATTTGAAATTTATGCCATTGAGTTCATAACCCTCCTTAGTGAAATTGCAGGTGATGTCTTGGGCGCGCAGATTGGCCCCCTCCTTCAGGCCATAGGTCAAAATGCGGGCCTGGCTCACTTCGGCCATCTCCCGGGACAATTCATTGTCATAGTTCAAGACAGCCAAGCCTTTCTTATCCAGCTTCTCAATCAAGACCTGTTTTTCCTTCTTGATGTTAGTGACCGAGCCGAAGAATTCTAGATGGGCATAGCTTACTCCAGTCACGACGCCGACATTTACTGGCGCGATTCGCAGGAGATATCCTAGGTCGCCCGGACGATCGATGCCCATTTCTAGGACTAGGACTTCGGGATAGCTACTGCTCCGAAAGAGCCAGAGGCTAAGGGCCCGGAGAAAGACTTTGAGCCAGCCCCAGATGTCGCGGCCGGGCGAATCAGCGCCGATAACGGAGAGCGGCAGACCGATCTCATTATTATAATTCTTATAACTCGCCCGAACCCTCATCTTCTGGCTCAAAACGGCAACCAAGGCTTCCTTAGTGCTAGTCTTGCCAATCGAGCCAGTGATGCCAACGACGACCGGCTGATACTTCTTCAGGATCAGTTGGGCTAATATCTTCAATTTTAATTGCAGAATCTTTTTCATATTATGCCTTAATGTCGCGTCTTAGGGACTTGGTAGTATTTGAGCATGAAATCGGCAATATCTTTCCATAGGGGGACGACCGAGCCTTCAGCATAGGTCACGTCTTTCGGATCATCAATCTTAGTCAGCATGACGAAGGCTGGATCGTCGATCGGCGCGATGCCGATGAAAGTATGGATATACTGGTTCTTCAGGTAACCGCCGGCGGTAGCAATCTGGGCCGTACCGGTCTTGCCGCCGATATAGTAACCGTCGATATAGGCGCGTTTAGAATGGCCGCGTTCGACGACGTTCACGAGCATCGCGGACATCGTAGCGGCAGTCTTTTCAGAAATCACCCGGCGCATCTGCTTGGGCAGCGTCTCGTCTTTACGACCATCGCTGCGGACGACTTCCCTGACGATATAGGGCTTCATCATGATGCCTTTATTGGCAATCGCTTGGTACGGCATGATCATCTGCAGGGGCGTAACGGCAATGCCTTGGCCGAAGGAAGCGGTCGCGGCATCGATTTCCCGGATCTTGGTTTTCAAGAGGTTATCGATATTGCCGGCACTCTCTGAACCCAGCTCGACGCCTGTCTTCTCGCCAAAACCGTAATTCTTGACGTAATCGGCAAAGACCTTGGGCCCGACTTGGCGCATGGCGAAAATCGCCCCGGTATTCAAGGAGTTCTCCAGGACCGAATTCATATCGGTTATGCCGTGCGGACCTTTGGTATCGAAGTCTGAATTCTTGATTGGTTTCGGCCAGCCCTTAATCATAATCTGCCCTTCATCCTTATACGTCGTCGCCGGAGAAACCTTCCCTTGGTCGATAGCGATCGACATGGTCACGATCTTGAAGACGGACCCTGGCTCATACTGATACAAAAGGGCCGGATTATTAAAAACCTTGATATCTTTCACGGCTTGGTAGCTGTTAGGGTTAAAATCTGGTACGGAACACATGGCGATAATCGCGCCGGTCTTAGGGTCCATAGCAATCACGCTGCCGCCGGTCGCGCCGTGCTTTTTGACCGCCTCTTTCAATTTCTCACAGGCGACGAATTCGACATTCCGGTCGATGGTCAGGACCAGGTCGCTGCCGGCTTCCGGCTTGGTATATTCCCTATCATTGACGATCATGACCTGACTGCCGCCCTTCTCTGACTTAACCGAGCCATAGCGGCCAAACAATTCCTCATTGAAGAATTCTTCCAATCCGTAATGGCCGCGTTCCTCATCGCCTTCGCGGCTGACAAAGCCCAAAAGATGGGAACCAATCTCGTTTTCGGGGTAATAGCGATATTTTTCCAAGCTGAAACCAAGTCCCGGGACCTTAAGCTCCGTACTACTAGCACTCTTGTAGACTACTTTCTCGTTCTTTATCTCTAGGTCGGCAGCGGAAACCGGGGTCGAAGATGAGCTGACTAAGAAAGCATATAGCCGTAAGAGTTCCTCGATGGGCAACTTCTTCTTCAGGGGTTCATAAGGGTCGCCCGGCTTATCGACCCGCTTCAAATAGTCGGCCAATAGGGTTTCGTGGCTAGAGGATGATAGGTCCGGGCTGGAACTAGCCAATTGCTCGGTCGAGGTAGCCTGGTCCTGGCTAGTCTCAGCTGGTATCGGGGTGTCGAAGAAGGCTAGTAGTTTTTCTGCCAAAGCTTGCGGATCGGATACTTCTTTCGGGATGGCATAGAGGATGGCGAAATCCTTATTGGTCGCAAGCGGATATAATTTCTCCTGGCCGTTTATAGTCTCGCTTAGGAAGATGCGGCCGCGGTCCGGCTTGAGCAAGCTGGAAATCTGCTGCTGGTTGGCCGCTAGAGCGGTATACATATCGCACTCCCTGATCTGGACGCTAAAAAGCTTGTAGGCTAGGGCGCCGAACAATAAAAAAATAACCGCCACGATAAGACGTAGACGATTATTACTTATTTTTGCCCTTTCCGGTCGACTATTTTTCTTGAAATCACGCCACATAGCGATAAGAGACACCGGCCGAAGCGGCGGGTCAGCAATTTTTAGATTAAGGATTATTTTTTCGCGACGACCGGATTAGCGGCAGACAGGTATTCTATATTGCCGACTGCGACCATATTTAATTTTTCCGTCCGGCTGTTCAAAGAATAATAAGATTGCAAGGCATTAACCTCCTCTTCGCTATTCATCTTCTCGTCCGCCAAAGAGGCTGCTTGCGCCTTCAGGTTCTTCAGCGCGAAGCCTTTTACCGTCAGGTCATTGATATTAAAAAGGTAGAGGGCGCCTAAAACCGCTACCATCAGCCCGAGGCTGAGATTGAGAAACCGGAGATTGAAACGCCGGCCGCGTCTTGCGGTTTTCTGGCTGGGCGAATAGTAATTGACGATCTTGGTCATAACCAGTAGATTTGAATATCTTGATTTAAAAATTATCTAGATTTTGACGGCCGCCCGGAGCTTGGCGCTCCTGGCCCGGGGGTTTACTGCTGCCTCTTCCTCGCTTGGCACTAGTGGTTTCTTGGTTAAAATTCTGACTTCAGGGTTATCTCTTAAAAATCTTTTCACTATCCGGTCTTCGCCGCTATGGAAGGAGACGACCACCAGCCGGCCACCGGATTTTAAATTGGACACGACCTGGGGCAAGACAGCAGCTAGGGCTCCTAGCTCGCCGTTGGTTTCCATCCGGAGCGCTTGGAAAATCCTAGTCGCCGGATGGATCTTATGATAGAACCGAGCTGGCACGGCCTGTTCGATGACGGCTACTAGGTCAGCCGTCGTTTCTAGTCTCTTCTGTCGACGGGCATTTACGATTGCCTTCGCAATCTGGTAGGCGCGGCGCTCTTCGCCGTACTCCCGGAAAATCCGGGTAAGCTCCAACAAGGGATAGCTATTTAAGATATCGACCGTCCTTTTCCCTCCATCCGGACCGAAAGCCATATCAAGCGGCCTGTTCCCCTTGAAGGAAAAGCCGCGTGTCTCATCTTCCAATTGATAAGAGGAAAGGCCGAGATCGAAAACAACGCCATCGAATTTCGTTCCGTCTAAGTTAGCAGTTATAATCGAACTGAGATTTTCAAAGTTATCTTGAACTAGAACTAAATTACCTAATTTCTTCTTGGCTGCCTGCTCTTTGGCATTTCGGATAGCCGCTTCATCGCGGTCTATCCCCATGACCTTCCCTTCCGGCCCGACCTTCTCGGCTAGAGCCAGGGCATAGCCGGCTCCGCCTAAGGTGCAGTCTATGAATTTCTCTCCGAGCTGAGGCGCCAGATGTTCCAGGATTTCTCTGAGCATGACCGGCTGATGCCTGTATTCCATACTAGATTCCTAGGTCGCCCAATTCTTCTGCAATCGCATTACTGTTCTTCTCTGCCTCCAGTTTATATTTATTCCAGGACGCTTCATCCCAGATTTCCAGATGGTTATAGAGGCCGGCGACGATTACGCTCTTTTTCAAGGCTGAAAACTTCCGCAGGTATTCCGGCAGGGTGACGCGACCCTGATTGTCAAATTCGACGTCCATGGCCCCGGCTAACATGTGACGCATGAAAGCGCGCGCCTTAGATTGACTGATAGGCAGGGCGGCAAACTTCGCGGCAATCTTCTCGAACTGTTCCTTAGAATACAAAAATAAGCAGTTATCGAGACCCTTGGTAACTACCGCTCCTTTCTTCAGGATGGCGCGGAACTTGGCTGGTATGGCCAGGCGTCCCTTGTCATCGAGGTTGTGATTATATTCGCCGATGAACATAGCGTCGGATTCGAATTCAGGCTTATTTTAGAGGTTGAATTTTGGGAAAGAGGGGCGAATGACAAGCATAATTCACCACACTTCCCCACGATTCACCTTACAAATATAATTATACACCACTTAATCCCTAGGGTCAACACAGAACTTTTGATGAAAATAAGCGTAAAAACTAACAAAAAAGCCACTTTTCAACAAGCGGCTTCCTTGGTCTGCGTAAATTTGTCAAAATTGTCTAAAAGTTTTCAACAAGTCGTGCACAGGGCTATAATCTTCCTTTTTTCGCCTTTCCGATGTTCGGCTCCCGATCATAAATCGGTTCGACGATAGAATATGAACCGAATTTCTTGTTCTTCTTCCCGACTGGATCACCAGCCACGACCGGTATTTTCAAGGCGTAAGCCAAGGCATTGGCAGTTATGACGCCAATGCGGAGCGAAGTAAAAGAGCCGCCGCGATTCGCGACGATTATCTTATCCAAAGCGTCGAGCTTCACCTTTTTGGCCCTAAGCAGTTTATCGATTTCTGGCAATAATTTTTCGGCTTGGCGCCGTGGCGCCAAGAATCTCTTCTGGGCTATCGTCCTCTCACCTTCTTTGAGAGCGATGATTATCTCTTCATTTGAAGCAGTGTTAATATAGAGGGTCATACTTTTAATATTTCTCTTATTTCCTTTAAGCTGCTAGCTTTCACTAGCCGGCCGCGTTTCTCGCTGGCGCCAGGCAGCCCAGCCAGATACCAGACCAAGTGTTTGCGGAGTTCAACTAGCCCGGCCTTCCCTTTCTGTTTTTCCTCTCGCTCGGCATGTTCCAAGGCAATCTTAAATACCTGCCGAGGCTTAAGGTTGATTATCTTCCCCGTCCTTATCTCCTTGAATAGCCAGGGGCGACCCAAAGCGCCCCGCGCTAAGCCCAAGCCATCGGCACCGCTCTCTTCTAAGGCTTTCCTGGCAGTTCCTAAATTATTCAAACCGCCGTTAGCCAGGATGACGCCTTTGAAATAACGGCGGGCTTTCTTCACCAGCTTGAAATCCGGCGCGCCGCTGAAGCCCTGGGAGAGCGTCCGACCGTGAATCATGACGGCGGCGATTGGCAGGTCGCAGATATTCTCCAAGAATTTCAAGGCATCCACTCCCCCGACCCTGGCCCTGATCTTTATAGAAATAGGCAAATCAGTATTTCTGAGGACCGCAATAATGGCCGCGCGCGATTTATCTAGATTTTTCATCAGGCCGGAACCGGCGCCTTGCTTCATGACTTTCGGTACCGGACAACCGAAATTTATATCAATTCCGTCTGGCCTTATCTTCTCAGTCACCAAGCGAGCCGCGACAGCAAAATGCTCCGGATTCGCCCCGAAGAGCTGGACGACGTAATATTTCTCTTTCTTCCGGTCATGCGCCATCAGCTTCCAGGAGGCATTAGCCTTATTCTTTTGGTTATAAAAAAGAGCGGTCGCGGAAACCATCTCGCTATATAAGACATCTGCCCCGTAGCGCCGGCAGATCTGCCGGAAAGCAGAATCGCTGAAGCCGGCCATGGGCGCGAGCGCTAGGATCGGATGGCGACGGCTCTTCAGTTTTTGCCAAAAATTTTTCATCTCAATTGAGCCGTTTCACTTTCTCGCCTTCACCGGTATCCTCGATAAAATAGCCTTGCTCCTGGATCTCCTGGCGCAAACGGTCGGCTTCCGGCCAATTCTTCTCCGTACGGGCCGTCTGGCGGCGTCTTACCAAATTGACTATTTCCTCAGGCAAATTTTCCAAGGTAATCTCCTGCTCCAAGGCTTCGCCTGGCTCATCCAGTTTCAGGCCCAAGACTTTATCGAAATCCAAAGCGGTGGCCAGCTTGTCGGCTGGATCAACCTTCGCTTTTAATAATCCGGACAGGACAGCTAGAGCCTTAGGTAGATTGAGGTCGTCGTTTAACGCTGCCTTAAATTTATCCTGCCATCCTTTATCTACCTGGCCGATATCATCGCCTAAAGCCGCTATCTGAGCGAGTAGGCTATCAAATCCTTCTTCCGCCTGGCGCAAAATCTCTTCGCTATATTCCATCGGTTTACGGTAGTGGACCTGGCAAGCGGCAAAGCGATAGGCGAGCGGGTTTATGCCTCTGGCCACCAAAGTATTATCCAAAGTCAAAAAATTATTATCGCTCTTCGCCATCTTCTTCCCGCCTTTGATGTTAAGGAAGGCGCCATGCAGCCAATAGTTGAAGAATTTCTGGCCGGTCGCCGCTTCCGACTGGGCGATCTCGTTCGTATGATGGATGTTGATGTGGTCGATACCGCCGCAATGGATATCCAGTTTCCCGGCTAGGTACTTCAGGCTCATGGCCGAGCACTCGATGTGCCAGCCCGGGAAGCCGACGCCCCAGGGAGACTTCCACTCCATCTGGCGCTTCGGACTGGCCGGAGGAGAAAATTTCCAGAGGGCGAAATCGGTCGGATTCTTCTTCTCCGGATTTTTCTCGACGCGCGCCCCTTCCCTCAAATCCTTAAGCGGCAGGTGGCTGAGCTTGTTATATTCCTTGACGAGCGAGGTATCGAAATAGACGCCGTCAGTAGTTAAATAAGTATACCCTTTCTTCTCGAGCGCTTTGATGAGGTCGATCTGTTCCTGGATATGGTCGGTCGCCCGACACCAGAGAGACGGCTTCCCGATATTTAGTAAGGCTAAATCCTGTTTGAAAGCTTGCTCATAGAAAGCAGCGACTTCCCAGGCGCTCTTGCCTTCGCGCTGGGCACCAAGTTCCAGCTTGTCTTCGCCCATATCCCGATCGCCGGTCAGGTGCCCGACATCGGTGATATTCATGACGTGCTCGACTTGATAGCCATTATATTCCAGGGTCCGCTTCAGGAAATCCTCAAAGAGATAGGTGCGAAGATTACCTAGATGAGCGTAATTATAGACCGTCGGCCCGCAGGTATATAAACCGACCAGGCCGCGGCTGAGCGGCTTGAATTCTTCCTTCTTACGAGTCAGGGTATTATATAGGAATAATGGGGTCATATCGATGATATATTCATCTTCAGTATAAGACAAAAGGCTGGTTTTAACAAATCCAGTAAATAAATTTTAATTGACAGATAATTAATAATATATTAACATAGAAAATTAAAGATCTTCCTACCCGCACAGGTCAATCCGAACAGTTGCCATTTTTTGAATTCAACTAATATTTAGCGTCTCATTCACAGCCCTCCGGCTGTTTTTTTGTTTTTGACGATACTCACTTAGCGCCTCAGCTGGCGTAGCGAAGTTAAGACAAGCCATAAATCGGTCATTACATTTTCTCTCCACTAAACTGAGATCTCTAATTGTATAGCGGGATAGATTGCTGCCTTTCGGAACATACTTCCTGATAAATTTGTTGGCGTTTTCAATGCTGCCTTTTTCCCAAGAATGATAGGGATGGCAGAAATATATTCTGAGGTCTAATAGCCTCGCCAAGGTTCTGTGCATACGAAACAGTATATCGTTGTCTAAAGTGATTGTTTTCATTTCTGGAAATCTC
Organism: uncultured Gammaproteobacteria bacterium; assembly: GCA_964404515.1. GTDB lineage: Bacteria > Patescibacteriota > Patescibacteriia > Patescibacteriales > UBA12465 > UBA12465. The sequence goes on from CAYOKE010000025.1 coordinate 9,137, forward strand.
TTCTTGATTCTCAAGAAGGCCTGGTGGACTTCATCAATGGAAACGTCATAGATTATCTCAATAAAAGTTACTCGTAATCGGCGGTCGGTGGCGGTGAGTAGTATACCTCGCCCCCCGCGGCAGGAGACGATGAAATCGGCTTCAATATCGCCCCCTCGCCCTCTTTTCTCAATGATTTCCGGTCTTTTCTCAATGAATACCCGGTCAGTCAACCTCTTCTTTTTGGAGCCTCCTTGGGGGCGTTTTTTCTTTTTCAGGGCTAATCCAATGATCTTTCCGTAGGGGCTGCGCAGATAGCGGTAAATGGTATTTTTTGAGATATACGGCAGATATTTTTCTTGGTGCCTGATTCGTCCGCTGATGGCTCCCGGCGATTGTCCGGCCAAGAGATGATGTTCGACGAAGCGCCTCAGTTCTTTATTCGCAATAACGCTCTTCCCCCGGAAGCTGGCCATATGTCTTCTCACGTAGGCTTTGTGTTGGGCTTTCTCTGGATCATATATTCCTCTGACCCGGTTTCTTCGTAGCTCGTCGGAAATGGTGGACACGGGGCGGCCGAGCGCTAAACCGATGTCCCGAAAAGAGTATTTCTTATCCAATAATATCTTAATCTCATTGCGGTCATTCTTGTTCAGATGTCTTCTGCCTTGAGTTTTTTTTAATCATATCCTTCCAGTTTAGAAATCGCCAAACATATTTACAAGTGTTCGGATTCAGATGGGAATCTGCCTCTTTTAAAACCCCCCCTAAAATCATTACCGATAAAAAAGAAAGTCATCTTTTTGTTCGTCAGCCTGGCACTGGTTTCAATCACGACGCTGGCTATCCGACCGGAGATTGTAAAAATTTCTGGCAAGTATTACGTCTTCAACCCCGAAGGATCCCTGACAAAGGATGGGAGCCGCCTCTGTTTTCCGATAGTTGACTCTTTGTCCTACATCTCCTCGGCCATACCAAGCAGCTGCTGGGTCGAAGCCTATCTAAGCATCGACTCGGTCTACCAAGCTAAGGACAAATCCAGCTTCCTTGTATTCTACGGCTGGCGGCCGGCGATAAAAGTGACATACGAGGAATCGACGCCGATACGTTCCGGCGACAGCTTGAAGCTCGACGTCCAGGAACGTTATTATTACGCTGGCGGCGAAGGACGAGCCAAGGATATGGCTAATCCGCTCGGCTTCTTCGCTGTGATAGTCTTTAGCGGTATCATGTTGTACATTATTATTGTCCCGCAGAACAAGAAGGGCTGGTCGCTAATAATAACCGCTACCGTAATTATAATATTCAGCCTCATCCTCGGCTACGCTTTTGGCGGCAACCTGGCTGCTTGGACCATCCCACCATTATTACTTTTAGCTGGCTTCGGTATCGGTTTCTTGATAACGAAGATAATCCAGCGAAAAAAGAAAAAGAAATAACGGATATTTCTGAGACAAAAAGGCTCGAGAGCTACCTCCCGAGCCTTTTTTCTATTTCTAACATGTCAATATCTTCAAGCGACCAATTTTTGCGGCACATATGGCCGCAGCTTATCAAGAACCATATTGGTCTTAGCTTTCAAGGCTGGATCAAGATTGCTCCTTTCCGCCTGACTAGCTAAGGATGAGACTAGTTTGGTAAATATACTGTCGGCTACAGTTTCACTATTTTTTTCTAGCCCGGGCAGTAATTCGGCTAGCTCAACCTTACTCAAGGAAAGATAAAATGCCGGCACGTTCTTGACGCTCGCCCGGACTAGCCGCCCATTTTCCAATTTAGCGCCGTATTTGACGAACGCACCGCCCTTTTCGGCTAGCCGCTTCATCTTTATTTCTTTCTTTTTCACTTCTCTTTTCCCGTCACTATCATCGCCCTCATAGCCAAAAACCTCGTCGAAACCGCATAGAACCTGGCCGCTCTTTTTATCGACCAACACCTGGTCGACGCCGTTGTTATAGTCATCATATTTCGAGGCCCGGGCGACAACGAAATCGTCCTTCAAGAACCTATGGAGCATGACGGTAAGCGCCATCTCTGTTACGGAAGCCGGGTTGCTTTCTGAGCGGCGGCGCCATTCGGCCAATTCTTCCCGGCCACGGAAGGTTTCTTCCTGGCTAGTGATTAATTCTTCGTCGGCCGCCTTATCCGGGCCAGCGATGATGATCCGTCCATCCCCGCCCAAGAAGCCGGGAAAATCAGCATTCACCTCTCTGGCCTGGTTCCCCAACTCTCTCTTTAGAAACTCTAAATAAGCTTCTGGCCGCTTGCCTGTTTCAGCGGCTGGTCGCTTGGCAAAACGGCTCAAGTCGATCTTGCCGCCGACGATAGCCTCGGGATTGTATTTTATTTCTCGCGGATTTTCTAAAGCCATATATTCGCTATTTAAAACGCACAGGGATGCTTAGAGAAGCATCGTTCTGGGGCAGGCCGGAAGGATTATCCTTGACAATCACCAGATAGCCACTGGTCGCTTGGGTGACAAATTCTAATTTAGCAGCGAAGGGGACTATCCCGGCCGTCATCCAATCACTCTGGGCCTGGCCGCCAATCGAAGCGATGGTCAGGCCAGCATCATCTGTCAGCCTGATCGGGATATTAGCTTCGAAGAACCAGCTGCTGCGCGCCTGCCCGCTAACCTGGAGCGGCGATACTACCAGCTGATCCGGCTGAGGCTCGGAAACGATGATCTCTGACGAATCCTGGGAAACCGGTTCTGAAAAAGAGCGCGGGCAGGTGCTTGTCGGACGGCTGGCGCGAGTCTGACCCTGCCTTACCCATTCGCCATCTTGGCAGAGCCAATGCCCTCCCCGGCTAATCAACCGGAGGACGATGGCGGCAGCTAAGATGATTATTACGACGAGCCAGAAGAATTGCGTTTTTTTCATATTCTTGGAAAGGGTTTTACCCCTTATCATCCACCAACTCTTCCCAACGCTCCTTGTGCCTAGGCGGTTTTGACCGAGGGTCAGCGTGGACTTGCTCCCTAACCTTCCCGGCCTGCTTTATTTCCCAGGCCGAACGTCCGGAAACGCGGACTGACGCCCTATCTAGGTCGGTTTTCCTTAATTTAACAACTTGTCCTCGGCTTTTTGAAGCGCCCATAGCTTACAGGGGGTTATAAGATATAGTGATATTAATATTTTAGCATATTTATTCAAATAGCCATATTTATCCTGCCTTATGGCCATAAAAACCCGCAAAAAACCTAGCTACTTTTAAATTCTAGTTTGAAGTGCAACGACCCATAAATACCTCGTTTGGCGTCCGCC
>CAYOKE010000026.1:0-10217 GCA_964404515.1 uncultured Gammaproteobacteria bacterium
TACAAAGTCAATCAATCAATTTTATAATAAAAATAAAAAATTGTCAACCTTATCGCAATAATCTAACACCCATCAACACTATATTTATAAATGCCGTAATTAGAATCTAATAAATTAACTGCATTATAATGACGACTAAAATACTAGAAAAGTGGCTTGATATTCCAGCTCCAGTTAAACGTCAAGCTAATGTCCTAATCATTCCCAACAACTCCCCGGGATTCTTAACAAGCATAACCCTAGCTTCTCTTTCTGTCAGCCCCTCTTTCATCAACAAGCCAATGAATTTAGTCAAGGCTTCGCTCGGACTCAAACTGGAAGATTGGCCCACGTCAGAAGACAGGAGACAGTTCTCCGCCCCGACTGCCCGGATCTGCTGAAAAATCTTTCGGACTGATATCCTATCAATCGAGTGCATGGAATAGCACTGTTCTATTAATGCCCCCTGACCCGCTAACTTCTTCTGAATTTTTAGCGGCATATTGATGCCCTGATAAACTGGGTGGGTTATTATAATCTTCTCTAGCCCGATCTTCTGCTTAGCGAACTCTATCAAACGGACTGTCTCCGACCAAGACAAATGCCCAGTTGCCAAAATTGCCTCGCAATCTTTTATGGCTTCCAAAACGGAAACTGTTTCTTTTGATATCTGCCCATGATCATCTAAGACGGAAAGCCCTTCTATACTGTTCGCGGCTCGTAAATACATCTTCCTGGTCACCTGGCGACTGAACCACTCTTCGGGGATTTCGTATCTAGATTTAGACAGGGAATTCCGAGAATTTATGGTCGGAAACCAAACGATTATCGGCCGTGGAGATAATGCAGCAGCGGCCTGGATTATATAGGGATTTAGGCCGCCACTATAGTGGTTTAGAGTGACGGAATCGATGATAAAAGGATAACGTCTCCTGGCAAAAGGTCGGCTAAAGGCGACCGTAGCGAAAAAATGGTTCTTCACGGCAACGCCCTTCAATTTCCCCGATTCATAATCCAAAAGCCTTGCCAAATCAAATCGACGGTCGATGACTTCCGGACCGATGTGGACGTGTAAATCGATAGCTTGTTTTAATATCGAGCCATAATTCATATCTGAATTGATAATTTATTAGACGGACGCCGATTTTAGCGGCATCCGTTACGTTCAAAGCCAAGGAGCTTGAAGACTCTCCGGCAAAAAATACAGACGTGGTAATTCCCAATCGACCTCATCGTCCTTATAACGGGCAACACCGGAAATTTTTATTGGCTTGAAACATTCCTCGACTAGCATCGCCTCGGCCAGACGTTCTACCAAATACTCTTTCGGGTCGCTATTCCGCCCCATGGCTTTGGCGGTCTGGGCAGTTGTGGTTAATAGGCGTGGACTGACGAAATAATCGAAATTATTTCGAACATGTTGGCGATAGAATTCGGCCCCTCCGTTAAATTCCGACCAGAATCGAAAAACGGCAACGGGCAAAATTTCCGCCAACCAATCAGCCAAGCTGGAAAAATAATCCCTAACTGCATTTTCCGGAAGATTATTAACGCGAGTACCATATAAATCGGCCCCCAGGAATAGCCAATGAAATCTCTTCTCCGGCATGCATTCTTGCCACCGGCTAAAGACCCCGGCCAAAAACCGCAGCGCTTCAACCTCTTTATCGACCCGGCTGATAATCGGGCCTCGTGTTTCCCAGCGATACCGGGGCCCCCAAGGAGTAAACAAGGTGATTTCTTCCTGACGCATCCGGGGGAGAATCTTTTCTTCCAAGAGGACCGCCCGAGCTGTTTTGTTCTGTGGGTAAAAGGTTGTATTGAACCATCTTACCCCTCGATCTTTCTCTTTCATGACTTTGATTTTTTAGAAAGTACGATACGAAAACCCCTTCTCATTTTGAGAAGGGGCCAGGAAGATAATCTAAGCGCTGAAATCAAAATATCATCATAACCTCTTCTCAAAAGACGGTTTATGATGATGCTGACGGTTAAGGATGAGGCGATAGCCACCTAAGCCGTTATTTAGCCAGTCGGCGACCCGGCTGACCGTAGCCGTGCTGGTCCCGAGCTCCTTGGCTATTTCCCGATAAGGCCGGCCAGCCGCTACCAAGCGGGCTATCTCCCAGCGATCGCCTAGCGCCCGGAGCTCTTCCGGCGTGCAAAGGTCGCGGAAAAACTGTTCCGCCTCGCGGATCGTCTTCAAGTTAAGGATAGCCCTGAAAAGCTCGTCAGTCTGTTTGTTGAACTGGAATCGGTCCATACTTTTGTATTATTGTATTAACATATTAGCACAGATTAATTCCTTGTCAAGCCCTCTTTCCTCTTTCCACCCGCCTCCCTAAAAAAACTACCGCCGCCAACGCCCCATAATACACTGCCCCCAGCCACCAGTTGAAACCACTGATATTTATCGCCGCCCAGCCAGGCGTAGCCAGAAGCCCGGAAACGACAAAGATGAATTTCAGGAGGAGATAGGCCGGCAGGAACCAGAGGATTGATAAGGCCGGGATGATCGCGCTTAAAAAGACGGCGGCGATAAGAACGGCCAGCAGAGGCGCGAAAGTCCAGAGCACGAGGACGTTAGCGAGCGGAGCGATGAGAGAAAGCTGCTGGAAATTGATAAGGGCGATAGGCAAGATGACGATCTGTGATACGAGCGTCAGGTTGACAGTATCGAAGATCGCTTTCCCGAACTGGCGAGCCCCTCTTCTCCGCACCCGCTTCTCCAATATTCGCTTCGTCCAGCGTTCGCCAAAAGGATAAAGGTAAATGATGCCTAAGATAGCGGCGAACGAGAGCTGGAATCCGATATCAGAGCGTAGCAAGCGGGGATTAGCAAGCAGCATAGCCGCCGCTGCGAAGACGAGCGCCTGGAGCAAAGAGCTTTTCTGACCGCGATAGGCGGCCAAGAAAGCCAAGCCGCCCATGATGGCCGAACGGACAGCCGAAGCTGCCAGGCCGGTGATAAGCGGATAGAGGACGAGGAAGGTCAAGACTAGCCAGAACGTACGGCGACGGGAAAGGCCAAGGGCCAGGAAGAAGCTGACAATCATCCCGCTCAGGATCGTGATATGCGAGCCGGAGATGGCGATCATGTGGCTCAAGCCGACGCGGGAAAAGACATCCAGGTCCGGGCGGGAAACAGTCCGGCGATAGCCTAGGAGAATGGCGGTCGCTAAACCGGCTTCCGGCTCCGGCAAGGCCGAATCGATGATCCTCTTTATCCCCTGTTTCTGGCGCAGCAAGAGACGGAAGACAGCCTGTGCCCAGCCGAGACTCCCGCTCCGCTTCTCAACCCGAGGATAATACATGACTGAATAGATATCATAACGCGCCAAGTAATCCTCATAGTCGAAGCCTTCAATAAGAGGCGGCGCTTCGAGCTCCCCGCTTAGCGCTAAAAAGTCACCGTAATCATACTCCGGATAAAGGTCGGCGCTAACAAGCACTTGGCCGCTGACCTCGCCGGAAACGGCGACCGTGAGACGCCGACTCTTATCGCCGACATCGGCTTCTTCCACTACCAGGCCGACGACTGATACTTCCTGGCCGTTATAGTAAGCCAGGTCGCTCCTATCTAAAGCTGGCCGGAAAGCGCCGGGTTGAAAGCCGATGAGCCAGACTAGGATTATGATGGCCAGGCCGATGACAAATGGTATTTTCGAGAGGCTTTGGTAGCGGAAGGACATAAAAAAATGCTGTCAGTATCTAACTGACAGCATTCTATAATATCCCTTATGAACAAAAGATAAACTAATTCTTCTTCCGCCAGCGCAGGTAGGCTTCCATGAAGGGTTCAAGGTCGCCAGCCATCACGCCGTCGACGTCAGAAGTCTCATATTCGCTCCGATGGTCCTTCACCAAGCGGTTACCGTAGAAGAAATAGGAGCGGATCTGGCGGCCCCACTCCGCCTTCTGGACTTCGCCTTTGAGCTTCCGCTCTTCCTTCTCTTTCTCCTCAAGAGCTAATTGATACAGCTTCATCTTCAGGATCTTCATGGCATTCTCCTTGTTCTGGTGCTGGGAGCGTTCGGTCTGGCAAGCGACGGTTATCCCCGTCGGCAGATGGATGATGCGCACGGCTGAATCGGTGGTGTTGACGCTCTGGCCACCCGGTCCGGAGGAACGGAAGACATCGATCCTGATGTCCTCGTCCTTGATGATGACCGCCCCCTCGTCCTTTATCTCCGGAATCACTTCGACGAGGGCAAAAGAGGTGTGGCGCAGGCCGTCGGCATCGAAAGGCGAATTGCGCAAGATGCGATGGACGCCGTTCTCACTCTTCAGGTAGCCATAGGCCCAGGAACCGCTGACGCGCAAGACCGAGCTCTTTATCCCGGCCTCATTCCCATAGCTGCGGTCTAAGATTTCCGTCTTCCAGCCCTCGCGCTCGCAGAAACGCAAATACATCCGTTCAAGCATCTGGGCCCAGTCCTGGGCGTCGACGCCGCCGGTACCAGCGTGGATGGAAAGCAAGGCGTTATCGCGGTCATACTTTTCAGAAAATAGTGCCAAAAATTCCAGATGAGAAAATTTCTTTTCCAATTCCTCATACTGTTTCTCTAATTCTTCGGTCATGCTCCCGCCCGCCTCTTTCTGGGCTAAAGCCGCTAGCTCTTCCGTCTCCTGGATGGCGTTCTCAATCTCCGTCCAGGCCTTGAGCTCAGAGGCCAGCTCTTCCGCTTCCCGACCGACGCCAACAGCCGCTTCCCGGTCCTGCCAGAAATCCGGTGCCGACATCTTAAGGCGAAGCTCTTTCTCCTGGACGGCCTTCCGGTCCAAATCTAAGAGCGCTTTCGCCTTCAGGAAGCGTTCGCGCAAGTCTTCCAGCTTTTTCAGGAGATTTTCCATATAGCTTGATTATAACAAATGGGTATCAAAAAAGCACCTAGCAAGGTGCTTTTTTATCTCATTCGCACTTGCAATAATTCTTGATCACGCCGACGCCGCCATGTCTATTAACCAGATCCAATTGTTCCTTGCTGGCTAAGCCGGCAGCTTCTTTGACTATTCTTGCTTCCTCATTGGCGCTTAAGCCGAAAAACGATTTCTTAGTATCTCTGTTATTCATATAATTTATCTTTTAGGGTGTTAATAGTATAACTAATATCTAGATAATCGTCAAGGTTTCCAATATTGAATTTTATCGCTTCGACGCGATGAGATATGTCCTTCTTTACTAGCCATATCTCTATTTTTTCCTTATATTTATTTTTCAAAGCATTAACAACTTCAATCGATTTAAATAAGGAGTTGACGAATAGTTCTCTTTCAATTCTTCTCCCCTCTTCCCTCTCCCTTATCTTCGTGAAGCCCCAAGCTACTACCGGGTCCTGATAGACATAGACTATATAGACAACGGCTCCAATATTAAGAGCGGCCGTCATATTTCTATCGGCGATACCGAAAGAACTCAGGGTTCCGTCTAGAATGGTATGTAATTTGTTTTTCAAACAATGATCATACAAAATCTCGACTCCTTTTATACAACCCCTTTTAAAAAGATCTGAATTCTTACCATCATAACCGACGGCTCCGAAAATATCCCTTATCTCATCGGCATCGATCCTAACGATCCCATTGACGCAAATTTTTTTCTCCAAAATCTTAATCAGGTTCCTCGAAAATTCCGTTTTTCCAGCGCCAGGAGCGCCGGCCATGAAGATGAACACCGGGGTTTCATTCTTTTTTACGCCAAGACTGACAAATTGCTTTACAATCTGCTTCTTATGCTTCCTTATGAACTCATAGGCCTCTTTCGATCTATCTTCCATAGGTCTAATTATAAGGAAAAACGACGATCTTATCAATCGCCGTTTTCCTATGAAATAAACTAGTAGTATTTAACGTTTACTCCACTGCGGTCTCTTTCTCGCCTTGCGCAGGCCCGGTTTCTTACGTTCTACCCGGCGCGGATCGCGGGTCAGGAAGTCGTTCACTTTGAGCGCTTCCTTAGTTTCCGGATCAAGAGCCAGGATGGCGCGGGCGATTCCTAGGCGCACGGCCTCGATCTGGCCCTGCTTGCCACCGCCACGGGCGATGATGGAAAAATTAAAATCGCGCAGGTGTCCGGTCGCCTTCAGGGGCTGGGTGATGATATTGAAACCTTCGCCCGGAAAATATTCCACCGCTTTCTGACCGTTTATCATGATGACGCCTTTGCCGCCTTCATATAAGCGGACCTGAGCGGCGGCAGTCTTGCGGCGACCGACAGTCTTCAGATATTTACCGGAGAATTCGGCGGTTTCGTTGCGCACCCAATCCTTATCCGCTTCCGAAATTTCTTCTTCGGTGACCAGGACTGCATCCTGGTCCGGTTCCAGCCTGACTTGTTTCTTTTTCTCCGCCATATTATTTGATGATTAATCTTTTAAGCATGCCGACGCGCAGCCGGTTATCCGGCAGCATTTCGCGAACGGCCCGATACAGGACGTCGCCTGGATTAGCCTTATAGACCTCGGACATCTTCTTGCTCTTCAGTCCGCCCAGGTAGCCAGAAAAATGATGGTATTGCTTCTGGTCCAGCTTCTTGCCGGTAAATCTCAGCTTGGAGATATTCTTCACTTCCACGCTGTCCCCCAGGTCGAGGTGCGCTTCATACTCCGGCTTGTTCTTGCCGCGCAGGAGATTGGCGATCCTAGTGGCCAAGCGGCCGACGGTCTGGTCTGTAGCATCCAGCTGATGTAGTTTTCTGACGATATTTTTCATATGGTTATACTAATTCAATCTGGACCATCTCGGCGCCGTCGCCGGCCCGGGTACCCAGTTTAGTGGTCCGGGTATAGCCGCCCGGACGCTTGGCATAGCGCTGGCCCAGGACTTCAAGGGCTTTCTTGACCGCATTCTTCTGCAAGAGAACCTTGGCCAAGCCGCGGCGGGCATTCAGGTCGCCAGCCTTAGCGGAAGTGATCAATTTCTCCACGAGCGGCCGGACCGCTTGGGCCTTAGCCTTAGTAGTCTTCACTTTCTCATATAGGAGAATGCTAGAAGCGAGGTTGCGGAGCATCAGTTCCCGCGGCCCTTTCTCGCGACCCAGGGTCTTGTTCTTGTTTCTGTGTCTCATACGATTCTATTCTCTATGCTAATTTATTTCTTAGTCTTTTTCTTGGTTTCCTTCTTCTCCTTCTTTTCTTTCTTCTCTGCCTTCTCTTCCTCGGCTTCTTCCGCTATGGCCACTTCTTCGGCCGGGGCGTCTTCCGTCTCGGTTCCGGTCGTAATCGTAAGCAGCGAGCTGAACTGGTCGACCAGGACCTTCACGGCCTCGCCAAAGGCCTCTTCCGGAGAGATCGTGCCGTCGGTCTTAATATCGAGGACCAGTTTGTCCCAGTTGGTCATCTTGCCGACGCGGGTATTCTCGACATCAATGCTGACGAGGATGACCGGCGAAAAGATGGAATCGATCTCGATATAATCAATCTCGCGGTTATCCTTCTTAGTGCCTTCCGGCATCTTATAACCGCGGCCTTCGCGGACGTATATTTCCATTTCCAAGCTACCGGCTTCATCGGTGATATGACCCAAGACCAGACTCGGATTCTTGATCTCGACCTGGCTGTTCTTTGCGATATCGGCGGCGGTCACGGTCTTCTTGCCCTTGGCTTTCAACTCCAAGCGGATTTCTTCTTCCGAGAAGACCTTCAGGCGCAGCTGCTTCAGGTTAAGGATCAGTTCTAGAACATCCTCTTTGACGTGCGGGAGGGCCATGAACTCATGGCTCGCGCCTTTCACTTTGACGCCAATGACGGCGGCGCCAGGGAGAGAAGATAAAAGAACGCGACGCAAGGAATTACCCAAGGTCATGCCGTAGCCTGGGAACAGAGGTTCGACGGTGATAATTCCTTCGTTAGGATTGCTACCTGCCTTAAAATCGATTTTTTTAGGGTTAGCAATGTTTTGCATATTGTTTTTTATTTTGAGTAATACTCAATGATCATTTGCACGTTGATATTCTGTGGCAAGTCAGTATCCTTCGGTTCGTGCAGGACCTTGGCGCTCAGGTCGCTCGCGTTGAAATTGAGCCAGCTCGGGCGCTCGGCCTTCTTCAGCTTCTCTCCTAGATTCTTGAAATAGCGGTTCGGCTGACTAGCCTTCTTGATCTTTATGACCTGGCCGACCTTGACGCTGAAAGACGGGATGGCGGCCTTGCGGTCATTGACCGTGAAATGGCCGTGATTTACCAGCTGGCGGGCCTGGGAACGGGAGGCAGCAAAACCTAAGCGGTAGACGACGTTATCGAGTCGCATCTCAAGAGCGCGCAGGAAGTTCTTACCGGCATCGCCTTGTTTCTTCGCAGCTTTTTCGAAAGTCAGGCGCAACTGCTTCTCGAGGATGCTATAATACTTCTTAGCTTTCTGTTTCTCCTGCAGCTGCAAGCCATAGTCGCTCAAGCGACGGCGACCCTTGGGACCATGAAAGCCTGGGGCGTAGTTGCGCTTGATAATTGCACACTTCGGTCCGAGGCAACGTTCCCCCTTCAGGAATAGCTTTTCGCCGGTCCGGCGACACTGCTTGCATTTGTTATCGAGATTTCTTCCCATATTGGTATCTAGAAAGTTAATTAGACGCGGCGCGGTTTCTTCGGCCGGCAGCCGTTATGCGGCACGGATGTGACGTCCTTGATGGCGCTCACTTCTAAGCCGTTGGCGTTTAAGGCACGAATGGCCGCTTCCCGGCCGGTGCCGACGCCGGAAACGAAGACGCTCACTTCCTGCAAGCCGTATTCTTCCTTGGCTTTCTGAGCAGCAATCTTAGTGATTATCTGGGCGGCATAGGGAGTCGCTTTCTTGGCGCCTTTAAAGCCGGCCAAGCCAGCGCTCGCCCAAGAGATGACGTCACCGCTCGTATCGGTGAGGGTCACCATGGTGTTATTATAGGTCGCCTGGATATAGGCGCGGCCGATTCTGACAGTCTTCGCCACTTTCTTCTTTTTCTTCTTGATCAGCTTCTTCTTCGCTCTCGCCTGCTTGTTCTTCTCGAGCTTCTGCTTGATTTCTTCCGGCAGTTCGTCATCGGATGAATCGAAAGAAAAGCCTTCGGTCTCCTTCTCTTCCTTTTCCGCCTTCTCTTCTGTTTTTGGTTCCGGGGCGGCTTTCGGCGCGGCGACGCTCTCTTTTTTAGCTTCTTTTTTTGCTTCTTCAGACATATGATGAGTCTTTATTTATGGATTAGGTCTTCTGCAGGCCGGCCTTGGATTTGCCGCTGCCCATAGTCACGCGCTTATTGCCGCGGACGGTCCGGCTATTGGTCTTGGTCCTCTGGCCCCTGACCGGCAGATGCCGGCCGTGGCGCAGGCCACGATAGCAGCCGATCTCGCGCAGACGCTTAATGTTGCTCTGGACTTCGCGGCGCAGGTCGCCTTCCACCGTATATTTCTTCTCGACAATCTCGCGCAGGCGATTGACTTCGTCTTCTTTCAAATCCTTGACCCTCGTCTCCTTATTAACTTTCGCTTCGGCTAAAACCTTGTTCGACCGGGTGCGGCCGATGCCGTGGATATAGGTCAAGGCGATCTCGATTCTTTTGTCATTAGGGATGTTTACTCCCGCTATTCTTACTGCCATAGATATAAAAAATTACCCTTGTCTCTGCTTATGCTTAGGGTTCTTGCAAATAACGTGGACCCGACCTTTGCGTCTCACGACCTTGCAGTCTTTGCAAATTTTTTTCGCGCTGGCTCTTACCTTCATATAGAATTTGATAATTTAGAGACGATAGGTGATCCGGCCCTTGGTCAGGTCATAGGGGCTGATTTGCAACTTGACCTTGTCGCCTGGCAGGAGGCGGATCTTATTCATCCGCATCTTCCCGGACAGGTGCGCCAATATCTCATGGCCGTTTTCAAGGGCCACCTTGAAACTGGCGGCTGGCATCAATTCCACGACTTCGCCTTGCATTTCGATGAAATCCTTAGCGTTTAAAGCGGAATTATCGATTGTTTTTTCGTTTTGGTTTGACATTAACACAAAAAAATTTGATAAAGACCTTTTACGCCTTATCAAAGTTTTTTATAAAATATTTGCCTTTTTTATAATAATATTCTTAATAAAAATATTATAGAGATAAGGGGGCTGGTTGTCAAGGGTTAGATAAGGAAAATAAAAAAAAGACCGTTTTTAGAAAAAACGGACAAAAACATTCTGGCTCATCTCATTTAAGAGGATACGGCGTACCGGCCTTTTCGGGATAGAGGCATGGCATGACCCTTGAAATTCGGACACGATATTCCATATAAAGCG
>CAYOKE010000027.1:0-9541 GCA_964404515.1 uncultured Gammaproteobacteria bacterium
TTACGGTCTTAGCGCCCGTTGTATTAAAAATTAAAGCTTAAAGTATATTTTAATTAAAAAAAGCGATCCTTTTAAGATCGCTTTTTATATCTACCGGGGAAACTGGGGCCGTAAGGCCCCGGAGGAGAGCTGCTCGCTGGACTCTTGCCCCTGGTCCGGACTAGACTATATTCATGGAGTATAGAAAACAGTCGCAGGTCACATACTACACCCGGTATCATATTGTCTTCGTCACTAAATATCGGAGAAAAGCCCTCCAGGAAGGAATGGGTGAGTTTTGCGTAGGAATTTTGCGCCGCATTTGTAAGAATTATCCAGATCTCGAACTGTATGAAGCCAAGTGCGATGAAGACCACATACATTTTCTCATTTCCATTCCGCCGAAATGGAAGATTAGTCACGCGGTCAACATATTAAAGTCGAATATCTCAAAAGCCATGCGGCAAAAATTTCCCTTTTTAGACAAGCTGTATGATCGTCATATCGGCTTCTGGTCGGACGGATATTTCATCTCTACGGCCGGAGTGAACGAAGAGCAGATCAGAACCTATATACAGCTCCAGGGGCAAGAGGACAGCGGACAAGCGAAGCCTGAGTTATAAAATACCGGGTCCGTGAGGGCCCGGTAGGTTATTAAATGAGCGTCGCCTAATCAATCTTTGATTAGACGGAGAGATTCACCGTAGTATTTATATGAACCCCCATAAATCCACAATCCGCCGTTGTTACCCATTATAAATATAACCCAAGCAGAATTGGGATCTGGACAGCTTTCACTTGTCCAAAAATAGGTAATTTCGTGTAATCCCATAAATACCCCTTTTTCTTCTGGGTTCGGATTTTCTTTATAAGCTGCTCTACTCCCGCCTGGTAATGCCGTGAATCCAGTAGAGTTAGTTCCGAAAGCATTTTCCGGATACCAATGTTCGAAGCCAGCTTCTTTGAGTTTTCCGCCGACTCCGCTACCCCCAAGGTAATTATAAAGAGCAAGCCATTCATCGTAGGAAGGCACATGCCAACCCGGAGGACAAATTCCACGAGGATCGGAAATTACATACCAGTTATAGAGAGGCCCGTAAACCGCGAAGTTAGCTGGGTCGTTATTGTAGAAGCAGAGAGCGCCTGTTGTCTGCTCGCCCCACGCAACCGGGTCAGTAATGTTAGGAATAGGGTCACCATTATTATATTTAAGGACTCTCCAGTTGGTTGTTAGCCAAATTTGGTTTCCAATTTTGCAGGCATGGTACTTGTTTCCGTCGGCATCAATTGTGGCCAGAGACATAGAACTAGTATCACTTCCATACGTTACGCCAATAACATTTTCCGCTTTCACCCGGAAATGATATTCTTGCGTCTGTTCGACAGTGATTTCTGTCGACACTTCAATGCCGGTAGAACCAGTGATAGGGTCAAGAGTAATAGAATGATCGTAAGTAGTGGTTTTACCCCATTCAAAGACCACGGTAGTGGTGATTAAATTCGGGTTAATTATTGAACTTAGAGTTATTTTGCCCAATTGTTCATTGTCGATTATCATCGGCCCTTCGATTGTCGGTTGGTCGCCGAGTGTTAAAAATTGTGCATCCTTACCGTATTGTATTTTGTCGTCGGCGGTTATGCCCAATCTGAAGTGATATACTTTATGCCAGTCCAGTCCAGTTATTACGCAATTTACGCTACCTGATTTGGCATTGGTCAAAGTTTGTTCGGAAGTTTTGTTACCATAGGCTGTAGTTTCACCCCATTCAAACCAGTAAGTAATAGATTTTTCCTCGGGAATGTATAGCCAACCGTTAAGGACGGCTTCGTGCAGGCCAATTGAAGAGGCTGGTTGAGTGCGAACAGTAATTGAAGCAGGCTTAGTTTTGAACGGCAAATTTGCCGAATAATTATAGGTGCCGTTTTCATTAGAGTATACTCTCGCGTAATACTCCTTGTCAGGAAGTAAACGCGAGATTGTAATGGAAAATTTTCCATTAGTTGGACTTGCTGCCATTTGGTTTTTTTCAACCGTTGGGCTAGAAATAGTGTCCCAGCAAACACCAACCTGTTTAGCGTCTAAGGGTACTACTCCGTTTATCACCGCGATGGTTTGTTCTACTGAGTTTACTTCTCCAGAAATTTCCGTGTTAGGAGGAGGATCGGGAGGAATAATAGGGTCCTTTTTACAGGAAACTGCGCAGATGACCATCATGATAGCCAGAACTGCAAAATACCACATCTTTTTTTTCATTATTAATGTACAATTTATTTATTTTATACCTTAATTATACCATTTTTTCAATATTTGTCAATACCACCGGCCTACATTCTGGCCCCAAGCTTAATTTAATACAAAAGACACCTTGTTTCGGGTAAAATAATTATGTCTACTAATTATTAACCAAAAATCAAGATGTCTTATTCCCATTTTAAACCAGAACAAAGAAATGAGCTAGCCATACTGTTAGGGGCCGGCCACAGTCAAAAAGAAATAGCCGAGCTACTGGGCAAGACGGCCTCAGCCGTCTGCCAGGAGCTAAGTAGAAATAAATTTGATAACAAGAGCGGCTACGATGCCTGGCAAGCTAAAAAGATGACTGAGCAGAGGAGAATTATCGCTAATTCTAGATTCAGAAAGATTGATAACAATGATTGGCTAAGAAAATATATTGAGAAGAAGATTAAAATATATTGGTCACCGGAACAAATCAGCGGCCGGTTAAAATATCTGTATCCAAATGAAAAGAAAAAGCAGATCGGCAAAGACAGTGTCTATAAATATATCTGTAATGAGAAAAAAGAATTAGTTAAATATCTGAGATGTCAGAAAGGTAAATATCGCAGGCGAAGCGGCACGATAATACGCATAGAACAGCGTGAAGAGCTAAAAAAGAGACGAATAGATGAAAGACCGGCCGAAGTGGAAACACGAGAAGAAATCGGTCATTGGGAAGGCGATACGATAGTCGGCGAAGACAAACAACATATTCTAACTCATGTCGAGAGAAAAAGCGGGTTGATGCTCGCGGACAAACTAAAACGGGGTACCGCAGAATTAACCAGATTAAAAACAATCGAGAGATTTAAAACTATTCCTAAGAGAAAAAAATTAACGATGACTTATGATAATGGAACCACTTTCTCTGAACATGAAATGACTGAGAAAAAAAACGGGAATAATGATTTATTTCGCCCATCCCTATCATTCCTGGGAACGAGGGACAAATGAGAATTGCAATGGATTGCTAAGGCAGTTCTTTCCGAAAAAATCGGCCTTTACTACTATAACTCAAGAGGCTATCGACGAGGCGGCAAACCTCATCAACAATCGCCCGAGGAAAAGACATAACTATCTGACTCCGAAAGAGGTGTTTGGCGGCAAAATAATCCGCCAAATTAATTAAACTTTGGAATAGAATTGAAGATCAACAATCGCCCGAGGAAAAGACATAACTATCTGACTCCGAAAGAGGTGTTTGGCGGCAAAATAATCCGCCAAATTAATTAAACTTTGGAATAGAATTGAAGCGAATAGTTCAATAGCTTGGCAACACTTAAGCTAGAAAGTGATATAATCTGGGGTTAATAATCAAACATATGCCGTATACGATTAATCCCAAGATGCCTCGCTTGCGCATGGAAGCCGTAAAACTGGTTAAGAGACAAGGCTGGAGTGTCAGGCGGGCGGGCCGGATACTATGTCCGCCTATCAGTATCTCGTTAGCCCCGGAAGGCTCCTGATGGCACGCTGGCTAAGAGCTGGCCGCATCATCATCGGGCTAGGCTCGCAGAAGTGGTATTATCCTTTGCCCCGTCCCAGGACTACCTGCCGCTTGCCCTTTTGATTATACTGGCCATATGGTTGGATTATCGGTTAATAAGGTGGCATTCTATATGCCCTAACCGGTGGCCGCATAGTTAGATTATTGACGCCTTAATGGGCATTGACCCCATTTCTACAAATTGCTATAATTTAGGAGTAATAATAAATCAAGCATAAGTCCTGGCCGGTTGATACTGGCCGGTTTATGTAATTTTCTATCTTATGAAAAAGTCATTCATCGGTCCCTTAGTTACCATCATTATCCTGGTACTCTTAGGGGCTATGTTCGTCTATTTCTACGTCCAGCTTAATCGGACGGAGAAAAAAATGCTCGAAGCCCAAACCGCTATCGCCCAAGACTCAGCCAAGATTACGGCGATCGTTAACTTCTTTAATACTAACCTCAATGCCCAGAATAATAAGTAATAATATAAAGAGTCCGATCGGGATGATTGCTTCCCGCCGGACGCTAAATAATAACTCTATGAGAAGAGAATTCGTTTTCCCCTTGATCGTCGGGATCATCCTAGGCGCGTTAGTGATGATTTTCTGGCAGTTCAATGCCCGCCTGAACGCCCAGATGGCGGCCATGTCGCAATTACAGCAGGCGACGGCCCAGAACACCAAGACCACGAACGACATCGTATCCTTCATCAACCAGGCGACCGGGGCTAACCAGAATCAGACTCCGGCGGCCGAGACTCCGAAGAAATAAGCTGATTTCCAATCATTTATTCGCCAAAAGCCCTGCCTTGAGCAGGGCTTTTGTGCTATAATATAGATAAGTTAAACATACGCCATGACTAAACAGGAAGCTAGGAGCCGGATAGGGAAGCTCCGCCAGGAAATAGATTTTCACCGTTATAACTACCATGTCCTAGACCGGGAAACCATTTCGCCGGCGGCTTTAGATAGCCTCAAGAACGAACTATTCAAGCTGGAGAACGAATATCCGGACCTCATCACGCCTGATTCGCCGACGCAGCGGGTAGCGGGCGAACCGCTGGCTAAATTCCGGAAGACGACTCATTCCCGGCCCATGATCTCGCTCTTTGATGCTTTCAGCGAAGAAGAGATGTCAGCCTGGGAAGAACGCAATAACAACTACCTGAAAAAGCGGTTCCAGCCGGAATACTATTGCGAACTGAAGCTTGACGGCCTGGCAATAAACCTTAGATATGAAGCCGGGCTCTTGTCCGAAGGAGCGACCCGCGGCGACGGCCAGCAGGGAGAAGAAGTGACCGGGAATATCCGGACGATAAATAGCATCCCCTTGCGTCTGCGGCGACCGACCGATCAGGAATTATCAGCCTTGGGCTTCGACGCGGTCGCCAGAGAAGAGATTGGACGCTTGGTAGGCGAAGGAGTCATCGAGATCCGCGGCGAGGCGATCATGACCAAAGCGATCCTAGCGGAACTTAACCGCCGTTACGCGAAAGCCGGGAAAGCGCTCTTAGCCAATACCCGGAATGGCGTGGCCGGCTCCATTCGCCAACTCGACCCAAAAGTGACGGCCGAACGGAAGCTCGATTTCTACGCCTATGACCTCTTGTTTTCCGGAGCCAAAGGCAGGCTCTACGAGCGCGGCGAACTAGTAACGCGGCGCGATCAGGCTGACAAGCTGGCCAACCTCCTGGGTTTTAAGACCTTGTCCTTTAATCGGGTTTGTCCGGATCTGGCCGCAGTATTTTCTTTCTATAAAGCCGTAGAAGGGAAGCGGGCCGCCTTGCCTTTTGAGATTGACGGGACGGTCGTCAAAGTCAATGATTTGAAGATGTGGGATACGCTTGGCATTGTCGGCAAAGCGCCGCGCTACATGATTGCCTATAAGTTCTCAGCCGAACAGGCGACGACTAGGGTTATAGATATCGCCTGGCAGGTCGGCCGGACCGGCGCTCTGACGCCAACGGCGATTATGGAACCAGTCAAGGTTGGCGGCGCGACTATCCGACGCTCGACTCTGCATAATTTCGATGAAATCAGACGCCTGGACCTCAGGCTCGGCGATACGGTCGTGATCGAGCGCTCTGGCGACGTAATCCCGAAAGTGATAAGCGTCCTGAAGAATTTGCGTAGCGGCCAGGAGAAGAGAATCAAGCCGCCCGCAAACTGCCCGATGTGCGGCGGGAAAGTAATCCGCGTCCCAGGCGAAGTCGCCTATCGTTGCGCCAATCAGCGCTGCTATGCCGTCAACTTGCGCCAGGTTATTCACTTCGTCTCTAAGGGCGCGGCCGATCTGGAGGGCCTGGGGCCAAAACTGATCGAGCAGTTCATGACTAGTGGTTTGGTGAAAGACGCTGCCGATTTGTATTACCTCCGGAAAGAGGATCTCCTGAGCCTGGAGCGCTTCGCCGAGAAGAAAGCCGATAATGTGATAGGGATGATCGCCGCGCGGCGAGCTTTGCGTCTCGACCGCTTCATATATGGTTTAGGGATTAGGCATGTCGGCGAGGAAACCGCCCAGCTCTTGGCGCGTAATCTGGAACTGCCGAAGAAGAAAGAGATAGCGATAAACGAACTGGAGAAGGCTTTCCGGAAATGGCAGCTAGCCGACCTAGAGAAGATGCCGGATATCGGGCCGATTGTCGCTAAGAGCATCTTCGCTTTCTGGCAAGATGATAATAACCGGAAGCTGCTAGATAAGTTCGCCGCCGCCGGAGTTGCCCTATCAGCTTTGGCTAGTAGCGACCGATCAGCCAGCGGGAAATTAGCCGGGCAAAGCTTCGTCCTGACCGGCAGCCTAAAGGGTTTGACACGGGAAGAAGCGAAAGATAAAATTAAGACATTGGGCGGCCTGGTCAAAGAAACCGTCGCTAAAGATACCAGCTATGTCATCGTCGGCGCCGACCCAGGGTCGAAGTATGATAAGGCCAGGAAATTAGGAGTCAAGATATTAGCTGAAGCGGAATTTCTAGAGCTGGTAAAATAAAAACCCCCGCAGAGCGGGGGATTTTATCGCCTTACAGGCAAGTATTGTCATCCTTGACATCAAAATTATAGTAAACGGCTTCTGGCCAGTCAATATCAGGAAGATAATAAACATAAGGTAAACATTTTCTAAACATTGGATAATATATGGTTTTTAATCAGGAGGATATAAAACATATCGCCGGCTTGGCCAGGATAAAGCTCGACCCGGAAGAGGAGATTAAGTACGGTTCCCAATTGGGATCGGTTTTGGATTACATCAACCAGCTGCAAGCGGTAAACACCAAGAAAATCGAACCGACCGCGCAAGTCAGCGGCTTGGCTGATGTCTGGCGGACCGATGGGATTAAAGATTGGCCTCGGGATGAAGTCGCAGCCGCCCTGAGCCAAGGCGAGCTAGAGGCCGGGCAGGTGAAAGTAAAGAAAGTCTTGTAATATGGGTCTAAACGAACTGACAATCAAGGAGGCGCGCCAGAAATTAGACCGCGGCGAGATTACGGCTCAAGAATTGACTGCCGCCTGCTTGGCGCAGATCAAGAAGCTTAACCCGGAGCTCAATGCTGTCCTGACGGTCTGCGAATCAGAGGCTCTAGAGACTGCGCAAGAAGCGGACAGGCGGATTAAAGCTGGCGAGCGCGGGACACTCTTAGGCATCCCTTATCTTTGCAAGGATATCATTATGACTAAAGGCGTCAGGACGACTGCGGCCTCTAAGATCCTGGAAAACTATGTCGCCCCCTATGACGCGACTGTCATTAAAAAATTGAAAGAGGCTGGCGCCATCCTTTTGGGTAAGACTAACTTGGACGAATTCGCCCACGGCGCTTCGACCGAGAATTCTGCCTATGGCCCGACCAAGAATCCGCTCGACCCGACCCGGGTACCGGGCGGTTCATCGGGTGGCTCGGCAGCGGCTGTAGCGGCTAATATGTGCCTTTTCACCCTTGGTTCCGATACCGGCGGTTCTATTCGCCAACCAGCCAGCTTCTGCGGCGTTATCGGCCTGAAGCCGAGTTATGGCCGGGTCTCGCGTTTCGGATTATTATCCATGACTTCCTCGACCGACGTCATCGGCCCTCTTACTAAGACCGTCTCGGATGCCGCCCTGGTCTTAAGGGCAATCGCTGGCCGAGATGATAATGACGCGACGAGCGCGCCGGAAGCGATTGAGGACTACGCGGGCAGCCTGTCCGAGCCAGAGTTGCTCAAAGGCCTGAAGATCGGCTGGCCGGAAGAATATTTCCCTAAGGAGCTCGATCCGGAAGTAGTCTCCAGGCTGAAGGCGGCGCGAGAAAAGCTAGCGGCCGCCGGAGCGAAGATAGTAGATATAAGTTTGCCTTATACCAAGTATGGCATCCCGGTCTATTACATAATCACCCCTTCGGAATTGAGCTCGAACCTAGCGCGTTTCGATGGCATCGGTTGGGGCTTGGCCAAGAATGAAGCTGAAGGACTGCAGGAGTTCTATCAAGCGAACCGGGGCGCCGGTTTCGGACCGGAAACGAAACGGCGCATCCTGCTCGGCACCTATGCCCTGAGCGCCGGCTACTATGACGCCTATTATAAGAAAGCCCAAGCCGTTAGGACCTTGATCCGACAGGATTTCGAGAAAGCCTTCAATAAGGTCGACATATTACTGACCCCGACGACGCCGCATCCGGCCTTTAGGATTGGAGAACAGGTCAATGATCCTCTAGCCATGTATTTAGAAGATATCTTCGTGACTGGGGCCTCTTTGGCCGGGTTACCGGCAATTTCGGTGCCGGCCGGGGAAGTGAAGACGTCGGCCGGGAACTTAATGCCGGTTGGCGTCCAGCTCATCGCGCCGCGCCTTGAAGAGAAAAAACTATTGGCCGTCGCTAGGCTTCTGGCCGGCCAGCAAGAAGAGAAATAAACATCACTATATGAGATTCCATGCGAAAAAAGAAAAAAACTACCTAGTCCTAGGGATCGTCCTAGTCGTCTTGGTTTTAGCCGCTATCATCATCAGGATCGGACAGTCGCGGAGAACGGCTAATCTTGATGACAGCCAGAGGAATTCCCGGATAAACAGCGCCCAGGCCGAGAGCTATGAGGCTCTAAAACGGCCGTCTTGGGAAAAGGATGATCTGGTCTTCGGGGACGGCGGAACGCCGTTTAAGATTTTTGTCTACGAGGATTATTCTGACCTATACAGCGCTAATCTGGCTGATACCCTAGAAAAGATCCGCCAGTCAGCTGGCGAAGAAGCGGCGATAATCGTCCGTCCTTTTATCGCCAGTAATTCCGATTTGTCCCGGCAAGCTGCTTTAGCCGTCGCCTGCGCCGCTGAGCAGGGAAAATGGAAAGAGATGCGGGCGCTGGTCTTCAGCCAGGTGAAAAACCAGCAGTTTGAAACGGAAAAAATCGACCCGGCCCTGGACCAGCTTGATCTGGATGGAGAAGAGTTCCAGACTTGCTTGACTAATAAGGAAAAATCAGAAAGAATAGATAAAGTCATGGCCGAAGCTAAGGACTATAGTGTAATCGGTGCACCGACTATTTTCGTCGGCGACGAGATGGTACCAGGCGCCCGGCCGTATGATGATTACGTCGATTCGAGCGGCAACAAGATCGAGGGCCTGAAATCCATGGTCGAAAGGAAGATGAGGTAAACAATTCAGTGTATATGTCCGCCCGGGAGGCGGACCAGATGGAGAGGTCGCATAGCGGTCTAGTGCGCCGCCCTGGAAAGGCGGTTTACCCGCAAGGGTATCGAGGGTTCGAATCCCTCTCTCTCCGCAACATCGTGCTAGCACGAGGTACTTGAAAATAGAGCTTTTTTTGAAG
>CAYOKE010000028.1:0-1374 GCA_964404515.1 uncultured Gammaproteobacteria bacterium
AAATGAGATGGTTTTAGCTAATAACTAAAACCGCCATATGTGTGTGCCTAAAACAAAATGGCTTGACTCCGCCCCAAAATAATTATATATTAGATAGTTAGCCCAACTAATAAATGGGCAATTTTAACTTTCTTGGAAAATGCTGAACTTAGAGCAACAAATCTTCAAACAAGTTGAAAAATCCAAAAATATTTTGGTCGTTTTCCCGTCCGATTGGGATGGTGATGCCGTATCATCCGCCCTAGCCATTTTCCTTTTCCTAAAAAAGAGTGGCTATCAGGCCGAGATTGCCGGCTTTAAGGGAGCAGAAAAGACCGGAGAAACACTATCTTTCCTGCCGTCTACTGCGGAAATTCAAAACAACCTGAATAACCTGCGCCGGTTCATCGTCTCTTTGGATATTAGCCAGGCTAAGATTAACCAGATAAAATACTTGGTGGAAAATAACCAGCTCAACTTCATCATTTCACCCTCCGAAGGCTGGTTCAAGCCAGAAGACGTTAGCACTAAAGCCGGCGAATTCAAATATGACCTGATAATCACGGTTGGGGCGAATGACTTGGAATCTTTAGGGGAGATTTATGATAAAAACGTCGAATTCTTCTATAAGACAACGGTCATCAACATCGACCGGCAATCCAGCAACGAAGAGTTCGGGCAGATAAATTTTGTGGACCTCAACTCTGCTGCTATCGGCGAAACTGTCTTCTACCTGCTTAAAAACTACCGGCCGGACCTGATTTCGGAAGATATTGCCACCTGCCTTTTGGCCGGAATAATTGCCAAAACTAGAAATTTCAAAACCTCCAATCTGACGCCGCGCACCTTGCTAACTACCTCTCAACTGATAAGTTATGGAGCAAGACGGGAAGAGATAGTTGATCGCCTCTACCGTTCTCGCGACCTGACGGTCCTCAAACTCTGGGGCCGGGTGCTTAACAACCTCCAGGCCGAATCTAATAACCAATTACTATGGTCGAAATTGAAAAATAATGACTTCCAAGAAACTAGGACTAATTATGATAACTTAGCGGAAATAATCGACGAGCTAATCGCCAATGTCCCCGGAGCTAAAATCATCGCCATCTTGTCGGAAGAGGAGTCAGCCAAAACTCGACTCATAATATACTCCCTAAAGGGCTTTAACGCTCTAGAATTACTAAAAGACTATTCGCCCCGAGGGACGATAAAGTCTGCCCAGGCGCTGATAAATAAGGACCTAGAGACGGCCAGCTCAGAAATCATCCCAGAACTTAAAAACAAGCTTGATAAATTAGCTTCCTAATGATATAAAATAATTAATTATTATTCGTAAGGATCGGGCATATAGCTCAGCTGGTTAGAGCACCGCTCTTATAAAGCGGGGGTCGATGG
>CAYOKE010000028.1:1398-8537 GCA_964404515.1 uncultured Gammaproteobacteria bacterium
AGCGCCACGTTGACATCGTGGAGGTCACAGGTTCGAATCCTGTCGGGCCCACCAGCATAAAACTCCGGTTTTAACCGGAGTTTTCTATTAAATCACGCTGCTGCTTAGTTTACATTTTCCAGAAAAATTGGTAAATTATAGAAAGAACAAAAAACTTATATGTTTTTCAATAAAAAATCTACTCATAACCAAATCGTCCGAGAGGATGACCAGTCTTCGGTCGCCCAATGGCTAGATTACGAGGAACCGGAAACTGAGGGCCAATTAGCTATCGACGTCTACCAGAACGACAAAAAGATTATAGTTAAATCGACAATTGCTGGCGTCAAGCCGGAAGATTTGAAAATCTCTCTGCATCATGACCTCCTGACTATCAAGGGGCAACGCTCCAACCAGGAGGAAATAAAAGAGGAGGACTACCTATACCGAGAATGCTACTGGGGATCGTTCTCCCGCTCTTTGATACTGCCGGCCGAAGTCGACAACAAACGGGTCGAAGCCGAATTAGAGAACGGGGTCCTAACCATTACTCTTTATAAAAGCCGCCCCGGTCAAATCGAGGTTAAAACCAAAGACTAAGCGGACGGCCATCAAACGCTATGAAAGCCAATAAACGGGCAGGAATAACCATTGCCATATTAGTGGTTTTCTTGTTGTTCGCTGGAATCGGCGTATATTATTGGTCCTGGCGCGATAATTATAAAAATCGCATCTACCCAAATACCGTCTTAGGAGACCTGCCTTTGGGCGGCAAGACAAAAAGAGAAGCTGAAAGCCTAATAAGAGACCGGATGGGGAAAATAGAAGCCGATGGCCTAACCATCCGAGCCGGAGAAAAGAAAGCGACGATTACCTCAATAATCGCTTCTTTCGATTCTGACCTATCATATCCGGCTTTTTCTTATGATTTAGCGAAGACAGTTGATCGAGTCTTCGGTGATCGGCTAGAAAGAACCTTCGCTAATTATCTCTGGCACCTCACCCGGAACAAAAAACCACTGACCGTTGAGGCGGTCTATAATCTCGATGAAGAAAAAACCAGGGCCCTAATAGCTGACAGCTTTAAAGAATTGGAAATCACCTCCACTAACGCTTTCTTCTCCTTAACGAACGGCGGCCAAATTAAAGTAAATCCGGAAAAGTTGGGCAAAGAGATAAACTACGACGAATTGATGGCCGACCTAAAAAGAAACCTCTATAACCTCGACTCTGGAGCTATTATCATCAAAACTAGGACAAAATACCCGGCCGTTAGGCAAGAAGATTTAGTCGGCCTGGAAAAAGCAGCGCAAGAAGCTATTGGACAGGAAGCCTTAATCCTGAGTTTTCAGGATCAAGGGGAGGGAACGAGCACCAGAAATATCTGGCGTCTCAAGCCCGAGAGACTGCTAACTTGGATCAGCGTCCGAAAAACTGATGGTCAGGCATCGCTTTCCTTGGATCTGGAAAAAATCAAACAATAC
Source organism: uncultured Gammaproteobacteria bacterium (assembly GCA_964404515.1). Taxonomy (GTDB): domain Bacteria; phylum Patescibacteriota; class Patescibacteriia; order Patescibacteriales; family UBA12465; genus UBA12465. The sequence goes on from CAYOKE010000028.1 coordinate 2,862, forward strand.
CTAAACCTGAGCGTCTCTCCAGAGATTGACCAAGAAGCGTCCCGCCCGAAATTTGAGATTAAAGCTGGAAAGGTGGTTAATTGGCAAAACGGGGCTGATGGCCGACAAGTCGACGGAGAAGAGACGGCCAAGGCGATAAACCAAGGATTTTGGGAAGGTAAAAAAGAAATTCCGTTAATTATAAAACAAATAAAGGCTGATTCTTCGGATAACGGGGAAAACTTCTATATAAAGGAAATTATTGGCACTGGCCACTCAGACTTCTCGGGTTCGTCAGAGAATCGCCGTAAAAATATCACTGTCGGTTCTCAAGCCGTCCATGGAGTATTAGTCAAACCTGGAGAAGAGTTTTCGTTAGTAAAAACTTTGGGTGATGTTTCTAAGGAAACCGGCTATTTCCCGGAATTAGTGATAAAAGGTGATAAGACTGTGCCCGAATATGGCGGTGGCCTATGCCAAATCGGCACAACCATCTTCCGGACCGCCCTAGCTTCCGGCTTACCAATAACCGCCCGACAGAACCATTCCTATCGTGTTGGATATTATGAGCCAGCCGGAACGGACGCTGCCGTCTATATCCCCTGGCCAGACGTCCGATTTGTCAATGATACTGGAAACTATATTCTAATCCAGTCCCGTCTAGTTAAAAATGACCTATATTTCGACTTCTGGGGAGTGAAAGACGGCCGGATCGCCACTACTACTAAACCGATAATCTATAACGTCGTCAAGCCTGAACCGACAAAATTCATAGAAACTGATTCGCTAGCTCCGGGCGAAAAAAAATGCACGGAAAAGGCACATAACGGAGCAGACGCTTATTTTGATTATAAGGTCATCTACCCGGAAGGAGCGACGACGACTCCAATCCAAGAAAGGCGCTTTAAATCACACTATGTTCCTTGGCGGGAGGTCTGTCTCGTCGGCACTGAGGCAACTTCCACGATGGCGACTTCGACAGCAAACGCGTTAACCGCCTCTTCAACCCCACTAAACCAAGAAAAACAAAAAGCGACCGGGACCCCGGCCGCCGTTTCTCCATGATAATTTTCAATTTATTTAATAATCTTACCCTCTACCACTTGGCCGGCTTTCTGAAAACCGGCCTTTTTGAAAGTCAATATCTGCTGGAGGGCAGTTAATAGGGTAAAGACGAACCAATATAAGGTTAGGCCACCAGGCAAGGAAATACCGATTAGGATAGTAATCGCCGGCATGAAATACATCATCTGTTTATTCATTATCGCCGTCATGCTTTCATCCGCCGCTCCAGGAATCTTAGGAATCGGCTTCTTGGACACAGTCATCTTGGCTTGCCAGAATTGAGCTGCCCCAGCCAGAACTGCCAAGATGATACTGCGCTTCGATAGGTCAAGAAAACCTAAGAAAAAAACGTTTATTGCCTCTGGCTTATGCAAGAATGAATAGACTAAATCTAGATTATTTTCAATTCCGGCCGCAAAGACGCGATAAACTGCCCATAAAAAAGGAAGTTGTATCAAGAGTGGCAAGCAGGAAGAGAAAGGATTGACCTTGCTCTCTTTATAAAGATTCATGGTCGCTTGGCTTAGAGCCACTTTATCATTCGCGTGTTGTTTTTTAAGCTCTTCTAGCCTAGGTTGAATATCCTGCAGGGCCTTCTGGGATTTAATCGCCTGCCGGCCCAAGGGCCAAAAAACCAACTTAATTACCGCCGTCAGCATGATTATCGCTAGGCCGAGATCTTGGATAGCAATGGTATTATATAACAAGACCAACAAATTCAGAATTGGCTGATAGAAGATTGTCGTAAACAAACTACTCATACGTTTTTATTGAAATTGATAAATTATTATTTGACCGGGTCATACCCCCCTCTGCTCCAAGGATTACAACGCAATATCCTCCAGCTAGCCATCAACCCTCCCCTGAAAACTCCATATTTCTGTATGGCCTGAACGCCATATTCAGAGCAGGAAGGCGTAAAGCGGCAGAAACCATGGGGATAAAAGATTTTTAATAATCCGTGGTCGAAAGAGATGGTTTTTTGGTAGATTTTTATTACCGAAACAGCTAATCGGCGCGGCCAATACCTTAGGAGGTCTAACATAATATTTAATATTAGCCTATTTATATAAACCAAGCTTCATAAAACTTTTTACAATAGCCTCTTTTACCTCTTGAAAATTTTTATCTAATATTTGATTAAAAACTATAAAAACTATATCATAACCCACGTTCATTCTTGACATTTCTTGTCTTATTATTTCCCGAATTTGCCTCCTGATATGATTACGGATAACAGCTTTTTTGCTAACTTTAGTACTAATCATAATACTAAACCGATCTTTGTCCAGCCCGTTCTTAGCAACCCTGAGACCGAAATTATTACCATAAAAAGATTGGCCGGCTTTGAAAATCCGGTCAAACTCTTTATCTTTCCTTATTCGATTGGCCTTTTTAAGCATGACTGACTAAATATTGTCTATTTTGCAAGCCTCTTCCGGCCTTTGACGCGGCGCCGCTTCAAGACTGCTCGACCATCCTTAGTCTGCATCCTCTTCAGGAAGCCATGTTTCCTGCTAGCCCGCTTCTTATTAGGTTGATACGTCCTCTTAGGCATAATTAAGTAGATTAGTTCTTTGTCTACTATAAGATAACACCTTTATTTACATGAGTCAACGTCAATTTTTTCGATTGATATTATTAACTATTTAGTTATGCACTTTTTATCAACATATTTTAAACATCATCTAGCCTTGTGGTAAAGCCTATTATCTAATATAATCTAGATGATTCTACCCGGATTAGAAACTCTAACAAATGCAATCTGATCTATGACTAATGAGCAAGTTTGGCAGGCGGTCTTAGGAGAAATTGAAGTGAACCTATCGCGCGCCAATTTTATTACTTGGTTTAAAGATACCTTCATCTCTTCTTTCGAGAACGAAAAGGTGATTGTTTGCGTCCCTAATGCTTTCGTTAAAAAATGGCTGGAAGAGAAATACCATAAGAATATCTTGGGGGCGCTAGAGAACGTCACTAAACAAAAAATCCACGAAATAATCTATAAGATCGAATTAAAAAGGGGCGGTGGAACCACTTTTCAAATCAGCCCCGCCGAGCCTGCCAATCCAAACCGGGCGGCAGCTGAAGAAAAAAGGCCGGCGACGGCAACTAACAACAACGGCCAGGCCAACCGTTTCGGCCTGAACCCTAAATATCTATTCGAGAATTTCATTGTCGGCAGGGGGAATGAGCTGGCGCATGCCGCTTGCTTGGCAGTCGTTAATAATTTAGGCAAAGCTTACAACCCCTTATTCATCTACGGCGGAGTCGGCCTAGGAAAAACCCACCTATTGCAGGCTATCGGCAATGAAGTAGCCAAGAAGACTGACAAAATTCTTTATACTACTAGTGAAAAATTCACCAATAATTATATCCAATCTGTCCAAACCGGCAAAGCGAAAGAATTCAAAAATCTATATCGAAACGTTGATCTCCTGCTAGTGGATGACGTCCAATTTATGGGCGGAAAAGATGGCACCCAAGAAGAGTTTTTCCATACTTTTAATGAATTACAGCAAAATGACAAACAGATAGTCATCACTTCTGACCGGCCGCCAAAGTCTATCCCGGCAATTGAAAAACGTCTTATCTCCCGTTTCGAATCTGGCATGGTAGCCGACATTGGCAAGCCGGATATAGAAACCAAGATCGCCATCCTAAAGAGAAAAGCCAACGAAAAGAACTTCCCCCTGGATGATGAGGTCCTAAATTATATCGCCGACCACGTCCAAAACAATATCCGCGAATTAGAGGGGGCCTTGAATAAAATAATAGTTTCCCACCAACTGAAAGGAATCGTCCCAAACATTAAATCAGCTAAGGAATTTTTAGGTGAATTCGTCTCTAGTATCCAGGCGAAATCCTTAACCCCGAAAGAGATTATTGAGGCAACGGCCAAATTTTATAACCTCACCTACAAAGACATAACTGGCGGCAGCCGGAAAAAAGAGTTGGTTGTGCCGCGCCAGATTGCTATTTTCCTGATCCGCGAAGAGCTTAATACTTCTTACCCAACCATCGGACATGAACTAGGTGGCCGCGACCACACGACAGCCATGCACGCCTACAACAAGATCTGCCACGAAATAAAGGAAGAGGAGAATGAAAGGATAAAGCAAGAAATCGAATCCATCCGTCAAATCTTTAATACTATCTATTAAAACCGCTTCATCTTTTTCTGTTAATAACCTGCTAATTTCATTGGGGTTAAATTTAACAACTTGTGGACAAAGTCTGATCACCAAGACATATTAACAATTGGTTAAAAATTAATAACAACAATTCCAATATTTTTTAACAGCCTATTTCTTAATTTTTACCAACAAAATCCCGCCTAACTTACATTACGCCAAACTTATCCCCCGCCTTATTATTACTATTAATTAATATAATAAAATATTAAATATAATATTATGAGGTTTATCAGCCTACAAGATAATCTCAAAAGAGGATTAAATATTGTGGGACATATTACCGCCAAGAATATAAACTTGCCAATTTTGAATAATATTTTAATAAAGGTGGAGGATGGGAATATCGAGTTGGTTAGCACTAACCTAGAAATCGGCATTTCCCACCAGCTTCGAGGGAAAATTGAAAAAGATGGTGTATTTACCGTCGATTCCAAGCTTATTTCCGAATATGTCAACCTCCTAAATCCTAATGAAAAAGTTAAAGTAGAAGAGAAGGAGGGGGAATTAAGGATAGAGTGCGGTAATTATAGGACAAAAATAAAGGGGGAGTCTGCCAAGGAATTCCCGTTGATCCCCTCACTCCCGAAAAATAGCTATTATTCTTGCCGGGCAGAAGAATTGCGATCGGCGCTTAATAACGTAATTTTCGCTGTTTCTAATAGTGAAAATCGGATAGAATTGACGGGCGTCCTCTTTTCTTTTAATAAGGGCGGGCTGAGCTTAGCTGCGACAGATAGCTATCGTTTGGCTGAGAGAGAAGTAGAAATCAAAAGCGAAGCGGCGGCGGCTGCAGAACAAAGGACAATAGTCCCAGCTAAGACGGTCCAGGAGCTACTCCGGATTTTAAATAGTCTTGGTGATAGTGGGGAGCCGGGGGCGAACCAGGAGTTGAGAATTTACCTATCGGAAAATCAGATTCTTTTTACAGTTGATTCAGTTGACTTAATCTCTCGCTTGATTAACGGCCACTACCCAGATTATCAGCAGATAATACCAACCAAAACTCAGACCGATGTGATAATTAAGAGGACGGAATTAGTTCGGGCAGTTAAAGCAACCGCCTTATTCTCTAAAACCGGGATCAATGATATCATGTTGCAATTTTCGAATAACAAAGTAATAGTTTCCGCTTTTTCGGGGGCGAGCGGAGAAAGCCAGGTGGAACTAGAGGCGGAGATCAAGGGGGGTGACAACGAGATAACCATCAACTATCGTTATTTATTGGACGGCTTGAATAATATTAGTGGTGATAGGGTCAGGATTGGTATTATAAATAACAATTCCCCCTGCATCCTTAAGCCAGAGGCAGAAGATAATTATTTGTATATAGTGATGCCGATTAGGCAGTAGAAAAAAACAGCCCTAAGGGGCTGTTTTTTGGGTTTAATACCCAAAAATAGTTGGTGAAAATACCATATTTGCCGTAATATTAAAT
>CAYOKE010000029.1:0-6761 GCA_964404515.1 uncultured Gammaproteobacteria bacterium
GTCTCCATGGCCGACTACGAGAAGGACAACCAGAGTATCCAGATCTCGACGACCGCCGATCCGAACGTGGCCACTGGCAGCGGACCGGCTCTAGATCCGAAGATCGATCCGGCGGCAGCGAACGCTCTCCTGGCCAATATCGCTTCTAACACGCCGAAGACCGCGACCCTGACTCCGGAAACGAAGATCAACGAACCGAACCAGATCCTGGACGAAGCCCAGAAGCTGTTCGAGAGCAAGGATTATGATAAGGCCCTCGATAAGCTGAAAGAGATCGATGAGATGATAAAGGATTAGCTTTGGCCTTGATTACGCCTCGCGCGTATTTGTTAGTTTATCTCCCCCTTCATGGTCAATCCTGGCTGGAAGAACCTTTCCTCCGCCTCGGACGAACCAGGCGAGCTAAACTAACAAATCCGCATCAGGCGGATTGGCAAACCCCGTCAAGGGTCGAGTCCCGGTCGCCGGGATGGTTTGTCCCTTATAAATCACTTACTTTCAGTTCAAAACCTGAAAATGACCAATGGATTTCAAGAAGAGTAAATCGGTTAAGCTTTTCTCCAGCCTCGGCAACACGCGCTGAGCTGGCAGAAATTTCTTCCGAGAAAGATCAGTCAGCTTTCGCCTTAAGCCTTGAAAGGCTGGTGGAGCGGGATTCCGACTGATTTACCGATCAGGGTCCGTTGGCAGGAGTAAGGCGGCGAACTGAACAACACATCATTTCCGGATTATTTGGACTGTTCAGGTCCAGACATCAGGGAATGGTTCTAACCAATAATTATGAAAAAATTACGCAAGTTCTTAGTTGTCGGCGTAATGGTACTTTCGATCATCGCGATGAGCGGTCTCGTTATCGCTCCGACTGCCAAAGCTTCGGCTTCGGCTGGCGACCTGATCAAGATGGAAGGTTTGTCCTCCGTCTACTACCTGGGCGCTGACGGCAAGAGATACGTTTTCCCTAATCCGACTACCTATTTCTCCTGGTACAACGACTTCAGCGGCGTAGTCACGATTCCGGCTTCGGAATTGCAGAGCTACCCGTTAGGTGGCAATGTCACCATGAGACCGGGTACGAAGTTAGTGAAAATCACTACCGATCCTTCAGTTTACGCTGTTGAACCCAATGGCGTTCTCAGAAAGATCCAGAGTGAAGCGCAGGCGGCCTCTTTATACGGCACCAACTGGAACAAGAGAGTTGTTGACGTACCGGACGCCTTCTTCACCAACTACACTGTTAGTACGGTATTACCAACTGGTCAATACCCGATTGGCAGCTTAATCAAGAATAGTGATTCTGCTGATATTTATTACTATGATGGTACTAATTATCGCAAATTCGCTTCTGAAGCGGCTTTAACCGCCAATCGTTTCAAGATGACTGACGTCATCACTGCGTCCAGCACCGTCACTTCCTCCGGGACTGTCGTTTCTGGCGCTGAAGAAGCTTTAGTCAAGACCTCTCAGAATGGTGTCACGACCAACCCGGTCAATACTGGTTCTGGTGTTATGGTTTCTTTAGCTTCTGATACCCCGGCCGCGATGTCTATTCCGTCAAACGCGACCAAGGTAGCGTTCACTAAGGTTAACTTCACCGCTTCTAATGATGGCGATACTGTTATCAATGGCATCGTTGTCAAGAGAACTGGCGTTGGTGCTTCTACCGATATTAGCAAGGTATATATCTATGATGGTAATACCCGCTTAGGTTCTGGCCGCACCGTTTCTGCTAGCACCAATGAAGCGACCTTCACCAACTTAGGCTTGACCATCCCGAAGGGGACGACCAAGACTTTAACGATCACCGCGGACATCTCGAATGGTGCTGCTAATACCGGTGCTACTGGTAATCATGCTTTTGGCATCGTTTCTGCCTCCGCTGTTACCACTGGTGGCGCTAATGTCTCCGGTTCCTTCCCGGTAACTGGTAATACCATGTCTTTATCAGCGACTTCCGTTGGTAAGATGGATGTCGAATCCTCTGGTTCTTCTTACACCAGAAAAGTTGGCGAAACCGGCGTTGAATTAGCCAATTTCTCCATTTACACCAACTCTACTGAGGATGCTTTATTCAAGGGTATTACCCTGTATAACAGCGCCCGTGATGTCATCGACAACCTGAAACTGTATCGCGGTAGCGACTTAGTAGCGACTGGCGTAAAGAGCGGTAGCTATTTCATCTTCACTTTGGATACTCCGTATTCAATTGAGAAGAGTCAATCGGCTTCCTTCACCGTCAAAGGTGATGTCTCTGGCCGCTTGAACGACACTGCGGTTCTATATGTCCGCTACAACACCGACGTTGTACTCACTGGTAAGACCTATGGCTACAACTTAGCGGTTGATGCCGCTAGTTTGGGTGGTGGCGCTAATTCTTATATCGAAGAAGCTGATTCTTCTCCGTTATCGAATACGACCACTGTTCAGGCCGGTCAGTTGACTGCGGCTTTTGTTGGTCCTAACACCGGCAATGTGCCGAAGAATACCAACAATGTCGAATTGTTAACTTTCAATTTGACTTCTCAGGCCGCTGTTGACGTCAGCAAGTTCACTGTCACTATCGTTGGCGATGGGGCTAACCTAGCTACCAGCGATATCGATAACCTGGACTTAATGATTGATGGCGTTATCATTTCCACCAAGGCTTCCGTGACTGTTGGCGACAACATCTTCACCGATACCTTCACTCTGCCGGCTGGCAGAACGGTTACTGGTAAGATCTTAGTCGATATCAACAGCACTGCTGCTGGTAATGAGACCATCGCTGCGACCATTAAGGATATGAGCAGCACCACCAATTTCGTTGCCAAGACGGCTGATGGTGACACCGTCACTGATATCATCCCGTCCGGCAATATGGTTGGTAAGACCCAATCGGTCTTAGCCGCTTCCTTGTCCTTGAACCGCGCTTCTACCCCGGCTTCTGCTGTTTCCTATGTCAAGGGTACTTCCAATATCCCGACCGCTGGTTTCGCCTTCACGGCCGGAACCGCGACCGATGTCAAGGTCACTTCTATCAAGCTGGCTGCTTATCTGGACGATGACGACAACGCTTTTGATGGCAATGCTAAGAACCAGTCATCTGGTGCGAAGAATGTCATCTCTACTGTCGGCATCTATGATGGTGACACCTTGCTTGGTACTAAGAAGGCTTTGACCTTAGGTACTTCTGATATAACTGTTACTTTCGACGGTTTGAGCTTAGTTATCCCGAAGGGGACGACCAAGAATATCGTCGCTAAGATCGACACGGCTAACAACCTGAATTCCAACAGTGCTGATTATGTTGCTTTGACGATTACTTCCGGTAACGATGTCATCGCCGAATACGGCACTGGCACCAACTTGGGTGCGACCCTGAGCTCTAACAACAATAACCCGACCGTTTATCAGAAGATTGATACTGGCGGTACTTTGACCGTCGGCTTAGCGACTGATACTCCATTGAAGGGTATGGTCTTATCTGGTGCGACCGCTATTCCTTACACCAAGGTTAAATTCAGCGCCACCAAGGAAGACTTCACTGTTAGCGAATTAGAGATCGTTAATAGCCAAAATGATAGCAACTTTACTTCCATTGGCTTGAGCTATAAGAATGAAGCCGGTGCTACCGTTACTAAGGAACAAGCCTTAGTGGCTAGCAAGGCCTCCTTCAACGATCTGGCCATCTTCGTTCCGAAGGACAGTGATACTTATGTTACCGTTTATGGTAACATGAACACTGTTTCTGCTGGTGCGACCAACGGCAATGATTCCACCTTGACCGCTGATCACGACACTAACTTCAAGGCGACCGGTAAGTCTTCGGGTGATGTTATCACCTCGACGGCTTTAGGCAGTGATGCGACTGGCTACGCGATGGCTTTATACGAAGCTGTTCCGACCGTTGCTTTCGCTTCCAACACCCCGTCTGGTACTTTAATTCCGAGCATCAATACCCATGTTGCTAGAATTAATATTTCTAACGCTGGCACCAAGTCTATTACTTTAGACGATACCGGCGCTAATACCAGCAAATTGACAATCAATCTTAGTGCAACTGGTGGCGCTGGTTTAACTGGTGCTGATGATACCGTTAGCGTTAAAGACAAGAATGGTACAACTCTTTGTACTACCGCTACCTTTAACCTCGGTACTACCGCTGCCTTTGATTGTCTCTTTGACTCCGGCACTTTGACCATCGGTGCTAATTCCACCGAATACGTCGACGTTTATGTGGACACCACTGAGTTATCTGCTCAGGGCAACACCATTCAAGCTTCTTTGGCCCCGACTGCAGCTAACTTCACTTGGGGTATCAATGGTACTGGCGCTTTTGCCACCGGCGATATCAACTTCCGTGGTACTCTAAACGGCGGTTCGTTAGTCAAACCGTAATTGACCGAATAGTTTTCCCGATTTCCTATAATAAATCGGAACAGCAAAAGAGCTCCCTTCGGGGAGCTCTTTTCTGTTTGGCTGGCTGGGGGAGTTTGTGGTATAATATAAGCAACTAAATAAATCGAAAAATATGTTTAGAAGCAAGATCAACTATCTTTTGTTTTTATTGCTTCTCCTCCTGCCAGCCGCCGCCGTCCAGGCTAGCGGCACCAACGTCAGCTCCAATATCACCAGTCCGGTCTGGACCGAGGCGAACAGCCCCTATGTCGTGACCGGGACAATCGAAGTGACCAAAGGCGCGACCCTGAGAATCGAAGCCGGGACGGAAGTGAAATTCGCGACCAGCTCCAAGATCCTCGTCAACGGGGAGCTCCAGATCCTGGGGACGGCGGAGAACCCGGTCGTTTTGACTTCCGCTTCCAGCCAGCCGAAGAGCGGAGATTGGGACGGCATCGAATTCACGGATAAGTCGGCAAGCGCCAAGACGGCTAACGGGGAATATGTCTCCGGCTCGATCATCAGGAATGCCATCATCAAGTTCAGTAAGGGGGTAAGTTGCGACGACGCGAGCCCCTATATCACTAATAGCCAGTTCTCCTTGAATAAGGTGGGTTTGGAGATAAAAGGCGACAATTATTCGGCTGGCGGCCTGGTCCTGGACGCGGCTTCGGCCGAGCAGAACAGCTCACTGACCCCGATCTACGTCAAGAACAATACCTTCAGCGATAATGACCTAGGTATCCGGATCAGCCGCAATAACGGCCGCAACTATGTCGCTACTCCGGCCGGCTATTCCTATCTCGGCGTTAGGAGGGTGACGGCCTATATCCAAAGCAATACGATAAACAGCAACGGCAGCGGCCTGGAGATCTTAAATGGGGATAATAATGTCCTGACCGCTAACAGTATCAAGTATAATTTTACGACCGGCGTCAAGGTGGGCGAGAGCAGCCGCGGCAACCTGCTGTCCAAGAATACCATCAATAATAACAATCTGGGCCTGGATATCGCCTCGGCCAATTCCTTGGTCTTGCAGAATAACATCAAGAATAATTTCCAGATCGGCGTGAAGCTGGCGGCTAAGCCGACGGCCTTCACCCTCAATAATATATACAATAACCAGTCATATAATCTGGATAACCGGGTATATAACCTGGCGGCGACCAATAATTATTGGGGAAGCGTTGACCAGACGGCGATCGAAGCTAGTTTCTGGACCAAGGGCGACGTTACGACCACCACCAGCACCGCTGCTATGGTCTACCCGGTAAAATACGTGCCTTTCCTGACTGAGGAGGCAGGGACAGGATCCCTCTTCAAGCCGATAATCCTGACCGACCTCATCAGCACTTCGACCGTTTTCTCCAAGCAAGAACTCTCTGGCATCAAGCCGATTGGCGCAGCCGTCTATATCAATGATACCTTAGTCGTCCCGGCCGACGACCAGTCGGAATGGAGCTATACGGCCAGCCTGCAGCTCGGCACTAACCTGCTAGCGGTTGACTACCGCGACCAGAACGGCTTGGCCGGCGAATCGCGGGTGATAGAGATAAAGCGCGTCAATCAGCTATCCGCTCCGACCCTGAGCGCTATGGTCAGCTCGACGACCGCGGAAAAGCTGGTCTTGAGCGGCACCAAGCCGACGAATTCCGGCATCTTTATGAACGGCCGCCTAGTGACGGCTATCGACTCCGCAACGACCTGGAAATATGAAGTCGCTCTGACGAAAGGCGATAATAATTTCAGCCTCATGGCCAAGGATGATTCCGGCGGCAGCAGCGAAGAAGTAACTATCACGATAGAACGCAAAGGCGCCTCGGATTCTGAAGTAATCGCCGAGGAGAAGAAGCTGGCAACTAAGGCCGATACCAAGCTGGCCGCCAAGCTTTCCGGCCGCTTGCTGCTACAGGTCGAGAAGGCCGGACTGATCTGGTATATCTACCCCCTTGATAACAAACGCTATTTCATCAGCCAGGAGAGTGCCCTTGATATCTTCCGCCGCTTGGCGCTCGGTATCAGCGAAGCTAACCTGAATCTCATCCCGACCGACAGCAAGACGAAAGGGAATACGGCCCTGAGGAATCGCTTGAAAGGCCGCTTGCTGCTTCGCACGGAAGCGGGCGGGCAGATAAGCTATGTCGACTTAAACGGCTACCGGCACGATATCACGGCCGCCAACCTGATGGAGAATTTCCGGGCTTTGAGCTTGGGCATCACTAACGCCAACCTAAGGAAGCTCGTGGTCGGGGAATTGAAGTAACGGCCTAGCTGGTGCTTTAGAAAAAATTTAGAAATTATCAGACAGGGAAGGAGCCGGAAAGGCTCCTTTTCTTTTAATCTTAGCTAGATTGATGTTAGATGCCATTGATGTTATAATTTTTTAC
>CAYOKE010000030.1:0-6356 GCA_964404515.1 uncultured Gammaproteobacteria bacterium
GAGGGGGTTTCCCCATTCGGAGATCTGCGGGTCAAAGGTTGCTTGCCACCTCACCGCAGCTTATCGCAGGCTGCTACGTCCTTCATCGTCTTCTTATGTCAAGGCATCCACCATACACTCTTAACGAGATCTTCCCACGCTTTTATTTTTAATAAAAACGCGTTTGGCATCTTGATACAGCTTACGGTTCCGGACGAAAATCTTGGAACCATGGACAAGATGCCGATTACCTTATATTTTTTGATGTCTTTACTTTACTTTGGTTGTTAAGGTCCGCAGGGCGCAAAAAAACCGCTCTTCAGCGGTCCTAAGTAATCGCAAAATAGCTGATTAATTAGAATCGCTTTTTAACATGGTTACTTAACAGTTTTTGCATATTATTCCGGGCGTTTTAGGGGCCCTTTAAAACTGATACTAATTATAACCGTTTTAAAAATTATGTCAAGGGGACGGTTATAGGCGAAAAATGGCCAAAATAAGGCCATTTTTTAAACAGTTGTTAATAAATAGTGGATATTAGCCTAACTATCTAATATCTGGGGATTATCCATGTACCGGGCGGCATCATCCCGGCTGATAAGTCCGTTCTGATATAGCTGCTTGAGATGCCGGTCCAAGGTAATCATGCCGAAAGACGCATTAGTTTCAATCGTGCTCTTGATCTGAGCAATTTTCCCTTCCCGGATCAGGTTAGCAACGGCGCTATTATTGATCAATATCTCCCGGGCCGCTACCCGGCCGCCGTCTCGCTTCGGCAATAAGCGCTGGGAGATGACCGCTGTCAGGACCGAGGACAGCTGCGACTTGATCTGCTGCTGTTGGAAAGGCGGAAAAATATCAATGATACGGTCAATAGTCTGTGCAGCGCTATAGGTATGGAGAGTGGCTAAAACCAGGTGGCCAGTCTCCGCTAGGGTCACAGCGGTAGCAATCGTTTCCGGGTCGCGCATCTCACCCAACATGATGACATTAGGATCCTGGCGCAAGACATGCTTCAAGCCAGAAGAGAAGCTAAGCATATCGCTCCCGAGCTGCCTTTGAGAAATGATGCTCTTATCCGGCTTGAAGATATATTCTATTGGGTCTTCCAAGGTGACTATATTGGCTCGACGATTACTATCTATATACTCAACCATCGCCGCCAGGGTAGTAGATTTACCGCAACCGGTTGGCCCGGTGACTAGGATGAAGCCTTGCGGCAGACCTAACAAGTCTTTAACGATGGGGGGCATACCTATTTCTTCCAAAGTCGGAGCTTCTCCGTTTATCACGCGCGCTACGATAGTGATATTATTTTTCTCAAAGGCCAGGTTAATGCGGTAACGATAGCCCTCGACCTGATAACTCAGGTCTAGATCGCGCTTATCAAAAAAGCGCTCCTTCTGTTCTTTAGTCATCAGGGCGCTAACCATCGCCATTAAATCAATCTCATTCAATTTAGGGAAGCCTCCGGCCGGAATAATCTCGTTGATATCTTTAAGCTCACCATCGATTCTCAAAAACGGCGGATAATCGAAAAGCAAATGGAGATCCGAGGCCTTCTTTTCTGCGGCTAATCTCAAAAGATTATTAATATCCATATTGATTATTTATCTCTCCCCCAGCCCATCTTCTTGATTCCTTTCCCGGCGGCATCGACTTGGGCTTCTTGCTTAGAAGATCCTTTCCCGGTCGCAATCATCTCCTCGCCGATATAAAGACCGACGGTGAAGGTCTTGGCGTGATCAGGGCCCTCTTCATCTAAAATCTGGTAATGCGGAGTAACCCCCTTCTGCTCCTGGGCCTTCTCTTGGAAATGGGACTTGGGATCCAAATAGCTTTGGTTGCGCAAGATATCGTCTAGTCTAGATACCACGTTTTTCAAGATAAGCTTCTTGGCGACTGCTAAACCCTGATCAAGATAGATAGCTCCGATAACCGCTTCGACGGCATTAGCCAATATAAACTGGCGGGATTTCTTATTCTTATCGCGCGATTCTCCTTTAGATAGATACAGGCAATCCTCGAGCCCTAATTCGCCCGCCACTTCATAGAGCATCTTAGCGTTTACCAAAGAAGCGCGCCAGTTAGTCAGGTCACCTTCCGGTGTATTCGTGAAATGCAAGTACAAGAACTCGGTCACGACAATCTCCAGGACAGCATCGCCTAAGAATTCTAAGCGTTCATTGTGGCCGATATCAAAATCTGGATGCTCGTTCAGATAGGAGCGGTGTACTAGAGCCTGACGCAAAAAATTCTCATTTTTGAATTTAACGCCTAGTCTTTTTTGCAATTTAGCTAAATCTTTGGTGGGCATATTTCCTCGTTCTTTTTTTCGTTTTGTCTAGCAGCCTCGATTTCTTCCTTATTATCCCTTTTCTGAACATCCGGTTCGTCGTTATAGAGCGCCCCCAAGACGCCATTGACGAATTTGCCAGATGATTCCCCCCCAAAACTCTTGGCAATTTCTATCGCTTCATTGATCGCTACCCGGGGTGGGATAGCAGTATACAACAATTCATAAATCCCTAAACGCAAGATATTGCGATCGATAGTCGTTATCTGATCTAGGGGCCATTCTGTCGCATATTTGACAATCTGCTTGTCAATCTTCCCTAGGTGGCTTTCAACTCCGGCTACCAATTCCTTGACAAAGCCGCCGTCATCAAAATTAGGGGCAAAATTAGCAAAATTATCAACAATTAACCGTTCTATGTCTCCTGTTTTCTTACCATTAAAATCCCAAGCAAACAGGGTTTGCAGGGCGATAGTTCTGGCTAGATGCCGATTAGACATAATTATTTCTTCTTCTTGGCCGCCTTAGTCTTCGGCTTCAAGACCGGCCGGCCTTTATAAGCGCCGCAGAAAGAGCAGGCGGTATGAGGCCGACGCATATGACCGCATTGCGGGCATTTTTTCAAAGTCGTCTTCTTGAGAGCCAAATGTGAACGGCTCCTGTGAGTCGCGCTATGGGTTTTTCTTTTTTTAGGGTTAGCCATAAATTAAATATTACATTTTTAGTATAACTAAACGGACGGATTAGTCAATCAAACGCGTGGATTTTTCGTATCTCCGTCAGCAACGATTTTCGGACCGACGATCTTCTCAAATCCGTCCTTTTCTAGAGTCTCTTGCTTCAAGAGGGTGGCAACGATTTCTTCCAGTTTAGCTTTCTGCTCCTTGATTACTTTTTGAGCTCTTGCCTCTCCCTGCTTTATGAAACCGGCTATCTCCTCATCGATTTTCTCGGCCACCTTCTCGCTATAATCTCGCTGTTCGTGTATCTCACGTCCCAGGAAGATCATCTCCTCTTTCTCACCATAAGTTCGTGGTCCTAGGTTATCGCTCATACCATAATCTGTTACCAAGCTGCGAGCTAAAGCGGTCGCTCGGCGCAAATCGGAGGTTGCGCCGGTCGTTACTTCGCCAAAGACGTCCTTCTCGACTAAATGCCCAGCCAAAAGGACGGCTATTTCAGAAATGAATTCGGATTTGGAATGCATATGCCGGTCTTCAGACGGAGCCTTCAGGGTATAGCCCCCGGCCGCACCACGAGCAATGATCGAAACCTTATGGACTGGATCCGTATCGGGCAAGAAGTGGGAAACTAGGGCGTGCCCGGCCTCGTGATAAGCGGTAATTTTCTTTTCCTTGTCAGTAATCACCCGGCTCTTCCTTTCCGGACCAATCATCACTTTCTCGATCGCTTCGAACAGATTCTCATTGACTATCTCTTTTTGGCTGCTGCGGGCCGCTAGGATGGCCGCTTCATTCAAAACGTTAGCCAGATCGGCACCGGAAAAGCCGGAAGTACGTTCTGCGATCTTTTTTAGGTCAACACCTTTGGCTAGCGGTTTCTGGCGGGCATGGACCTGCAATATTTCCTCCCGATCTTTTAGGTCCGGCAAGTCGATTATTACCCGCCTATCAAAACGTCCAGGGCGAAGCAAGGCCGGGTCAAGGACGTCGGGCCGATTAGTGGCGGCGATGACGATAATATTCTGCGTCGGCTCAAAACCGTCCATCTCGACCAAGATCTGGTTCAGGGTCTGTTCCCTCTCATCGTGGCTGCCGCCTAAACCAGCGCCGCGCCGGCGACCGACAGCGTCTATTTCATCGATAAATATAATGCAGGGGGTATTCTTCTTGGCCTTATCGAATAGCGACCGGACACGTGAAGCGCCAACGCCGACAAACATCTCGACGAATTCTGAACCGGACATATGGAAAAATGGCACCTGAGCTTCTCCGGCCACCGACCGCGCAAGGAGGGTCTTGCCGGTTCCCGGTGCGCCCAAGAGCAGGACGCCACGCGGGATCTTCGCTCCTAATTCATAGAACTTCTTCGGATAACGCAAAAATTCGACAACTTCCTTTAATTCTTCCTTCGCTTCCTTAGCACCAGCTACGTCCTTGAAAGTTGCCCGGTGCTTAGCATCCGGCTTGAAATCCTTGGCCGTAGTCTGGCCGAAACTCATCGCTCGGGAATTAGCGCCCTGCAGACCGCGCATAGTGAAAAAGAAAAAAACGCCAACTAAAAGAACTGGCAGCAAAAAAGGGATGATATTCGTCAGCCAATAATCCCAGCCGCTTTCATCCTGGACGGTCATCTTGATGGCGGTCGACTTTGCCGGCTCGACTTTGAAATTATCCAAAAGGGCCGACAGGGAGTCTGAAGCTTCTTTGCGCACTATCTCCTGAGTCCCATCTTTCAAGGTGACGGTGAGCTTATTGCCAGCGACAACGATAGCTGAAACTTGATCGGAATTAACTTGGTTGATAAGGGTCTCCATGCCGACGACCGCAGGCTTGTTCAGGTTACCGGAAAATAGGCTGAAAACCGCAGTGATTGCCAGGAAAATTATAAAGAATAATAGGAAATTTCTAATTAGTTTTTTCATAAAATCAGGGTAATTTTAGTACTTTAATTATAATACGAAAAATCAGGCTTGGCAATTTGGCAAACTAAGACCGGCCGGGCCAAACGGCCGGCCGGTCTCATATTTTCCTGAATACTGCCGGAATCTTATTTTTTCACTGCTGTCTTGGCCTTCTTTTCCTTCTTTTCGGGCTTAGTCTCGCTCTTTTCCTCGGCCTTCTTCGTCTTAGCGGCCTTAGCCGGTTTCTCGTCCTTAGCTTCTTGCCCCTCCTCTTGGGCTGACTCTGCCGCCGGCTTGGATGCCTCCTGATTATCACCAGCTAATTTCAAGCCGAGACGATGTTCGGCTGGCGAAATGCTGACAATGACAAAATTTTTGACTTCGCTCGACTTGTACAAATCGGAAATCTTTTCCTTCGCGCTAAGATTAAGCTGACTAATATGGGCCAAGCCATGGATTTCATCATCTAGCTTAACAAAGAGGCCGAAAGGATTGACCTTTAAAATCGTACCCGGCACTACTTGGCCGATCTGATATTTGGCGCTTGCTTCCAGCCAGGGATCTTTCAGCAGTCTCTTGGCACTCAAGAATACCTTGGCGCCGTCGATGGAGATGATTTCAGCCCTTATCTTGTCCCCCACCTTATACATCTCACTCGGCGAATCAATCCGCTGCCAGGCTAATTCAGAAATATGGATGAGGCCTTCAATGTTTTCTCCGAAAGAGACGAAAACACCGAAGTTAGTGATAGCCGTAATCCGGCCGTCGACTACTAAGCCGATATTGTATTTATCGAGAGCTGGCTTCTGCTTCTTATTCCAGACATCCTTTTCACTGAAAATGACCTTATTGTCTTCGGGGTTAAGAGTGATGATTGCTACCTCGAATTCCTGCCCGACGAAAGATTTGAGCTTCTCCAAAATCTTGCTCTTATCGCCACCCGAGATGCGCGGATAATTTTCCGGCGCTAGTTGGGAAACCGGCAAGAAGCCATCGATCTGGCAATAGCGGCTTAAAAGCCCACCCTTATTGGCATCAACAATCTTGACCTTGACTGTCGTCTTGTCCTTCAGGGCTTGGCGCAAGTTCTCCCAAGCTTTCTCCTGGCCGACCAGACGGAAGGAGAGTTCTAATTCGCCATTCTCGTTTTCCTCATCGATGACAGCCGCTTCGACTTCGTCGCCCGGTTTCAGATTGGAAAATTCCGGGACCTCATTATACATTTCCGGGCCGCGAACTACGCCCATCAGGATGCCATAGACATCCAATTTCACTTCTGATTTAGAAGCGGCGACGACTTTACCTTTGATGACATCGCCAACTTGCGGTATCTTCAAATTGTCTTTCTCTAACAGCTTGGAAAAATCGCCATCTAATTCTTTGTCCTTATCTTCCATATTATTACAGGGGCTTTATCGAACAATAAAAAAAGCTCCTTTAACCCGACTAGTCGAGCCTTGCGGCCACCTCCGGCAAAAGCCTTGAATCCGCAAAATT
>CAYOKE010000031.1:0-5815 GCA_964404515.1 uncultured Gammaproteobacteria bacterium
GCTAATTTCAAAGTCGGCGATAGCGTCACGCTCGGCCAGGAGCTAGCTAAGATTGACGATGTCAATTCACCAGCCTATAACGCGAATAGCTTCAACAACAGCCAGATCAAGCAAGCTAAGCTAGCAGTCAGCCAAGCCGAATCGGGCTATAACTTAGCTAAGACCAGTTATGGCAATCTTTTGGTTTCTTCGGTTAAGGACTTGCGCAGCGCCGAGATTTCCCGCGACCAGGCGGCCAAGGGTCAAAGCAATCTGGCGGCTACTAGCGAAGAGAGTTTGAAAAGCGCGGAATTATCTTTCGAGACTGCCAAGATTGCGGCTGAACAGGCGCGGGTTTCTTTAGAAAATCGCCAGAAATTAGCCGACCAGGGCGCCAAAGATGCGAAGGACAACGCCAATCTCATCGCTGATTCAGCCGTCAATACGGCAAGCGGCATGATAATCAATATCAACATCATCACCGGTTTTGATACTAATAATACGGTGACCGTTCCTTATGCGGCTAATCTCGGCGCTATGGATAATAATTCCTTGACGGCTGCTAAGCAATCCTATGCCAACGCCAAGGATGAATACGCCGCTTATACCGCCGCTAAATTCAATTCCGTTTCCGATAAAGTCGCGGCTGCTAAGAAATTAGCGGAAGCGATAAAGAAGATGGTCGACGATACCAAATATTTGCTAGACAAGACCATAACTTCCAACGTCTTGCCGCAAACTTCATTGACCGGCGTTTCTTTGTCCGGCTTGCAGTCGACCGCCGCCGGGTATCAGACGCAGATGAACGGTATCCTGAGCCAGGTGAGCGGCGCGAGCCAGGCGCTTATTAACACGGATTTGAATAACGCCAGCTTGCTCGACAGCTTGAAACAGGCTTATGAATTGGCTAAACAGCAGCAAGCTAGTGCCGAGCAAGCCTTGAATAACCTGAAAGCGGGCAATACCAGCCAGAAAGACCAGGCGGGCTTCGTCTATAACTTAGCCCAGAACCAATACGATAACCTGAAAGTCAAGATCGAGGCCCAGGTTTCTGCGGCTAAGACCCAGATGGAAACGGCCCAGCTGCAATATAATAATGCCGTCGTCGCTTTGCAGAGCTTATATGATGCTCATTCCGTCATCTCGCCTTTAGCCGGTACGATCACCAAGGTTTCCGTCGCGGACGGCCAGGCGGTCGCGCCCGGGCAGGCGATTGCTACCGTTTCCCAGACACAGAATATAAAGATCCAGTTCTATATCGAACCGGATAGCCTTTCTTCGATCAAGCCGGGTTTGCCAGTCACTGTCGTTGATGATAAGAACCGGGAATTTCCCGGCATCGTCGCGGCCGTTTCGCCGCAAGCCGATGTTCTTACCAGGCGTTTCTTGGCCGAGGTGAAATTGGAAAATTCTAGCGGCTTGTTTCTCGGGACGGTCGTGACAGTTAAAGTCGACATCATCAAAACGGCCGCTGATTCGGGCGTTATCATCCTGCCCCTAGCAGCCATAACCGTCGGCCAGAGTGGGAATTACATCTTTATCGTCGAAGGTAGCCAGGCCAAGAGAACGGCTGTAGAAATAAAGGAGGTCTTAGGGGAATTAGCTAAGGTCAAAGTCGATTTACCAGCCGAAACGGTCGTCATTATCGACGGCAATAAGCTATTACAAGAAGGAACCGAAGTAGTTTTAAACTAGGCTTTCCTATATATGGAGATTAACATCAATAGTAAGGAGAACGGGAAGATTAGCCTGCCAATTGGCTCGAAAAGCGAGGATGAAGCCGGGCTGCTGGCTTCTTCGTCTTTAGATAATGTCCCGACTCCTAAGACATCTGATCATCTTTATTTAGACAAACTGCAATTCGATCCAAAACTACGCCAGAGCTGGCTTAATTTTTTTATCGTTAATTTCCGGGTCGTAGTATTACTGATTATCCTCTTGACCGGTTTGGGCGTCTATTCTTTTTTGTCCCTGCCGCGAGAATCAACGCCGGAAGTTAAAATCCCTTACGCAATGGTCATGACGACCTATCCCGGCGCTTCGCCAGCCGATATCGAGGAGCTGGTTTCTAAGAAGATTGAGACGGGAATCGCTGGCGTCAAGAATATCAAACAGATAACCTCCGAATCCTCCAATTCCGTTTCCATGGTCATGGTCGAATTCGATGCTAAAGCGAATCTAAATGATTCAATCCGGAGCTTGCGGGACGCCGTTTCGAACGCCAAGACGAAATTGCCTGCTGACGCTAATGAGCCGATTGTCAAAGAAATCTCTTTTGATGATTCGCCAATCATGGTCATCTCCCTGTCCGGTCCTTATGACGGTTTTACCTTGCGGGCCGCTGGCGACCAGATCAAGGATGAACTCGAAAAGATAGCGGACGTGAGGGAAGTCGTCATTTCCGGCGGCGATGAACGCGAATTCAGCGTCGAGTACGATCCGCAGAAATTAACCTTGTATAACATTTCCGCCGTTCAGGCCAACCAGAGGATCCAGGGTGCTAATCTGGCGGTCCCGGCCGGAACTTTCGAAGGCGAGGATTATTCCTATCCCGTCCGGGCAGACGGGCGCTTTTTTACAGCGGCCGAGCTAGCCAATATCCCGATTATCCATACGGATAGCGGTGCGATCATCTACCTGAAGGATATCGCGAACGTGAAAGACACGGCGATTAAGAAGACCGTCTATTCCCGCCTGTCTACCGGCGGCCAGGCAGCTAGCGATAATGTTACCATCCAGATTGTCAAGAAGACTGGGGGCAACGTCATCAAGACGGCCGACCAAGTCCGAGCGACTTTCGATAGCGAGCTCAAGAAACTGCCAGCCGGCTTGCGCTATGACATTACCGTCGATTATTCCGAAGATATAAACGAGAGCTTTTCGCAATTGAGCCATGACTTCCTCTTGACTATCATCTTAGTCTTTACCTTGCTCTTCCTGATTGTCGGTTTCAAGGAGGCTCTAGTCGCCGGCCTGGCCGTCCCACTGGTCTTCTTCGCGACTTTCGGCGTGATGCTCTGGACCGGCATTACCTTAAACTTTCTATCCCTATTCTCGTTAATATTGGCCCTGGGGCTCTTGGTCGACGATGCGATTGTCGTCGTATCGGCCACGAAACAATATCTGCGGACCGGGAAATTTACGCCGGAAGAAGCCGTGCTCCTAGTCCTAAACGATTTCAAGGTGGTATTAACGACGACCACCTTGACCACGGTCTGGGCTTTCCTGCCGCTCTTGATGTCGACCGGCATCATGGGCGAGTTTATAAAGTCGATCCCGATCACCGTTTCCGTCACCTTAATCTCTTCCTTGATTATCGCTCTTATCATCAATCATCCCTTAGCCGCCATCTTGGAACGTATCCGCCTGACGCGGAAACTGTTTTCCTTCCTTTTGGCCGGCCTATTGCTCTTGGCTATCGTCTTAGCTCTTAGCGCTAGCTTAGCCGGAACGATTTTGGCCTTAGTTTTCTTGGGGTTCGCCATTGCTCTGGCCTATTGGTATTTCCGGGGAGGTCGGGCGATTCTCATCGCTAATAGCGAACTAGTCGCGCGCGAATGGCAGAGCGACGACCTGATCAAGAAGAAATTGCGCGAGCAAGGCAGCCATGAGGATAATTTCTGGAATCGGCTCCTGCACGGAATTATCCGTTTTGACATCTTCTTGCCGGTCTATGAAAAATATCTCCGGCGCCTGATTATAACCAGGAAAGCGCGACGCCAGACCCTGGCCGTCGTTAGTGCCCTGTTTTTGGCGGCAATCGCTTTGCCGATATCAGGGATCGTCCAGAACGAATTTTTCCCAGCTTCGGATTCTACCCAGGTCAACATCAGTTTGGAAGGGCCGATTGGCCTGAACCTGGCGGAGACCGATAAGATCGCCCGGCGCGTAGAGGAAAGGCTTTATAAGTATCCGGAAATAGAGAATTTCACGACCATCGTCGGCAACGGGAGTTCGGCTGACAGCTTAGTGGCCGGCGGGAATTCTTCGCACCTCGCTTCTTTCACTTTGAAATTGACGCCGACTAAGGAGCGCGAAGTTAAGGCCTATGAGCTGGCGGATATGATAAACGCCGATGTCGCTGATATCCATGAAGCGGTCGTGAAAGCTTCCGCCCCGGCTGGCGGCCCGCCTTCAGGCGCGGCTTTCCAAGCCAATATCGCCGGTGACGATCTGCAGGTGTTGGATAAGATTGCTAAGGAATTGGAAGTGCAGCTCAAAACTCTGCCGGACGTTTCCCAGACCGACGTTTCCTTGAAGGATTCGTCGGCAGACTATACCTTCACCCTCTCTCCCGCCCGCTTGGAGTTATATAATCTGAATGCGGCCTATGTCGGTTCTGCCCTGCGCTTGGCGATTACCGGAACGGAAGTAACAACCGTCCTGAAGGATGGCAAGGAGATAAAGGTCATAGCCCGGTTCGCTCCGAACAAAATACCGGACCTGGAAGCGATTCAGAATTTGCAAATTTTAAATACTCAGAACCAGCCGATTTTCTTGAAAGACGTCGCCACCATCGAGCTCAAACCGTCGGTCGCGACCATCACGCGGATTGACCAGCGCCGGACCGTACTTTTGACCGCGACGCTGAAAGGCGGTGCTAACTCGACCTTGGTGGTTTCTGAATTCCAGAAGAAGATTAAGGATTATGAATTGCCTTCCGGCTACAGCATCACCTATGGCGGCGAAAGCGAACAGAATACCGAATCGGTCATGTCGATTTTGAAAGCGATGGTCGTCGCTTTCCTGCTCATCATCTCGACCCTCATCATCCAATTCAATTCTTTCAAGAAAGCGGCGATCGTCCTGGTGACCATCCCGCTCGCTCTCATCGGCGTCTTTTTCGGCCTAGCCGCTTCCCAATTGACCTTATCTTTCCCGGGGCTCATCGGTATCCTGGCGCTCTGTGGTATCGTTGTCAAGAATGCCATTATTCTGATGGATAAGATCAATCTGAACCTGAAGAGTGGTATCCCCTTTGATGATGCCATCATCGACGCCGGCAAATCCCGCCTGGAAGCGATTTTCATCACCTCGATCTGCACGATCCTGGGTATCATCCCAATCACCTTTTCCAATGAGATGTGGCGTTCGCTTGGCGGTTCGATCATCTTCGGCCTCCTCTTGTCTTCCTTCTTGACGCTCTTTATCGTCCCGACGCTTTTCAAAGCGTTTATCAAAGAGAAGAAAAGATACAATTAGCTG
Organism: uncultured Gammaproteobacteria bacterium; assembly: GCA_964404515.1. GTDB lineage: Bacteria > Patescibacteriota > Patescibacteriia > Patescibacteriales > UBA12465 > UBA12465. Next base: position 5,185 of record CAYOKE010000031.1, read on the forward strand.
ATGATAGGATTTAGATAAAACAAATCCCTGCTGGCTGATAGCCGGCAGGGATTTTCTTTAGAAAGCCTTATATGCCCGGGGGATTGAAAGGATTGCTGAACATATTATTTGCCATAATATCCCTTTCCAGCTCCAACCTTTCTTTCTCATACTTCTCCCTTTCTTCCGGCGTCATTTCGGCAAGGGTTTTCTCGTGCCAGATGACGGCGATAAAAGCAAGCAGGGATATAAATAGAGCGATGAAGCTGAAGAAGAGAGCCGTTGCCCCGATAGTTTGTAGTTTGCCGCCTATGATAGCGAACTTTTCGTCCAGGCAGGCCCGGAAAACCAAGATGACCGCTCCGCTTAGGAAACACGCTATCTCGGTCATTAGGACGATGGCTATAACGATGTGTTCGTCATTGAATTCTTTGCCTTTCTGGAACCAATCCTGTAATTGCTGCCGGTATGATTTTTGAGGCAGGTTGCGGTAGTAGAAATGATAGCCGAAGAAGGTTAGGGTTAGGATCAGGACAGCGGAGATGATCGCCGGCCAAGATAACATGAGCCGGCTAGCTTCGTCGTACAGATTGAAGAAAGACAGGATATAGAAAGCTGTCAGGATCGTCGCAGCGGTCAGGGCGGAAGCCAG
>CAYOKE010000032.1:0-5616 GCA_964404515.1 uncultured Gammaproteobacteria bacterium
TCGGGTCATTTTACACAGAAATGTCCACGCACGGGATGAGGGAATCGAACCCCCGTCTCAACTTTTGGAGAGTCGCATGTTACCACTACACCAATCCCGCAAATCCGGCTGAAGCCGGAAAATTTATTTTTTCTCTTCCATCGCCTGGCCGCAGCAGACGAGCTGGCCGCCGCCGTCTTTCTCCAGCTTCACTTCGTTGCCGCAGATTGCACAAACGTAAATTTTACCAATTCGATTCATATGTTTAATAATTCTCCATTAGGATTTCATAGAAGCCTTGCGGGTGGCTGCAGGCCGGGCAGTTATCCGGCGCCTCCGTCCCTTCATGGATATAACCGCAATTAGTGCACTTCCAGCGCTTTACTTCCGGCTTCTTGAAGACTTCGCCCTTTTCCAGATTCTCGAGCAATTTCTTATAGCGCTTCTCGTGCGCTTTCTCCACTTCCCCGATTTCCTTAAACAGCTTGGCGATTTCTGTATGGCCCTCTTCCAAAGCCTCTTTCTCCATCGTCGGGTACATGACGCTATTCTCATAATTCTCGCCGGCAATCGCCGCCTTCAGATTGGCCGGCAAATCGCCAATCATCTCCAACTGCTTAGCCCAGACCTTGGCATGCTCTTTCTCGTTCAGGGCCGTTTCCGTGAAAATGTTAGCGATCTGCTCATAGCCGGCCTTACGGGCAACCGAAGCGAAATAATCATACTTATTGCGCGCCTGGGATTCGCCGGCAAAAGCAGCTTCCAGGTTCTTTTTTGTCTTTGGTCCTAACATATTTTTCATGTTAATTATAAACCACTGAAATCACCTCTTGCCCTTCGCTGCTTTCTCCATCTCACCAAGGACTATCGGCCGGTCGAGCTGATGGCCGTCAAGTTCGGAATTGAATTCCATCTCGTAGATATGCAGGACAGTCGCGGTGATAGCGACAACGAGCGGGCCGAGCACGACTCCCCAGAAACCGAATAGGGTTATGCCCCCCAAGAGCGAGAATAGGACGAAGATCGGATTGACCTCGGCCTTGCCCTTGACCATATAGGTGCGGATGACATTGTCGATCGTCCCGATAATGAGCGCTCCCCAGAGCAGGACAAATATACCCTGCCAGATCTTCCCGACTAGGAGATAATATAGGCCGACCGGGACATAGAAGATCATCGAGCCGAGATAGGGTAGGAGAGAAAGGAGAGCGACCAGGATGCCGGCCAGAAAAGCCGGAAAGCCGACAATTGCGAAACCGATAGCGCCGACTAGCCCTTGAGCGGCCGCCGTCACGAAAGTCGAGACGAAGGTCGTATAGCTCACGGCCCGGAATTTGTCGAAGATCTCCTTATCATACTTATTCGGCAAGGGCGACAGATACATCAGGCTGCGGAGCATCTTCTTCCCATCTGTGAAGAAGAAAAACATCGCCAAGATGATAAGAATCAGCGAGATTATGAAACTGGTAGTCTCCTTGACGAAGACGGTCGCGCCGGAAATAAGCCAATTGCTCGATTCCTTCAAGGTGTCTAGGACGATGCCCTTGAAGCCTTCATTTCCCTGGAGCAAGCCATCGAGATTGAAGTTATAAAACGGGGTATTCTCGAAAAATCTGGCCTGAAAGACGTCTTTAGCATCATGGTCATTGAAAAATTCTACAGTTTCGGAATAGGCGTCGATTGACTTCTCGCCGGCGTAGATTACCAACTTGATAACCGGGATGATGATAACAGATACCAGAAACAAGCACATCAGGAGGGCGGCTAATTGCCGGCGGTTGCCGAGATGCTTAGCTAGCCACTCGAAGGGGCGATAGAAGATCGAAGCCATGATCGCCGCGATGAGGAGCTCGGTTAGAAACGGCTTGAAGATGAAATAACAACCGATGAAAACCAAAAAAACTAAGATCAAGATGAAGGGCTTAGTTAATTTTTTGGGCATATTTGTCTGGCCGACCCCTTTTCGCCAAGCCGGCATTTTATTTAGTTTCCTTATGGATAGTATGCTTCTTACAGAGCGGGCAATGCTTCTTCATCTCCAAGCGGTCCTTAAGGGTTTTCTTGTTCTTGTGGGAATGATAATTGGTCGTCTTGCAAACCGTGCATTCCAACTTGATCATGTTGTCTTGGGACATATTTGATAAATTAATTAGCCTAATTCCAAGATATATAAAAACCAGTAAAAAGTCAACTGACGAACGCTGCTAAGCAGATTGTCTTTTAGGCTAAATTTGGCTTATTTCTGGCAATGAGGGCAAAAATGCGTTCCTCGGCCGGCAATCTTTTCCTTCACTAGCGGCCGATCGCAGCTCAAGCAAGGCTGTCCTGGGCGGCCATAGACCCGAAGCTGGCGGGAAAAATTGCCACGCCGGCCACGCGAATCGACATAATCGCTGAAAGTCGTGCCTCGGTACCTAATGGCCTTCCTGATAATCAGGTTTATAGCCGAATGCAATTTCCTTAATTCGTCCGGCTTCAAGCGATTAGCCGGGCGATGCGGGTTGATCCGCGCTGCGTAGAGCGATTCATCCACATAGATATTGCCTAGGCCGGCAATGAGCTTCTGGTTCAGGAGAACGGCTTTTATGTTGGTCTTTCTCTGACGGCAAATCTCCGCCAGGCGAGACGGGAAGAAATCTTTCGCCAAAGGTTCGGGACCGTAACCTCTGGCTATCACTTGCTCGAGTTCCGCCCTGGAAACTATCTTCAAGTAGCCGAAACGGCGTAAGTCGTTGAAGAACAGGCGGCTCTTATCTTGGAACTCCAGCCAGGCGCGCGTATGCTTATGCGGTAGCTCTTTACCGACCGCTTCTAGGAACGAGCCGCCTTTAAGACTATGGCCGCCAGCGATTTTCTTTCGCCGGCCGACATATACTAGTTGGCCGGTCATCTTCAGGTGGACCAGGAGAAACCTTTTCTCCTGCCCGGAACCAACATGGAAAAAGAGGAGCTTGCCCCGGCGGCTGACCGCGCTAAATTCCTGGCCCAATAGGCTAGCTTTAAAAAAAGCCGCAGGATTCTTGGCGGTTTTCGAAGTGAGGATATGCACGGCAACGATCTTGCGGCCAATGACAGAAGCCGCCAGGTCGCGCCGGATGGTTTCTACTTCCGGCATCTCTGGCATATCAGAAAGAAAATAGGATAATCCCGACGACCGCCAAGGCGATGATCAGGATGGCGAAGATCTTCAGCAGCCCCAAGCCGATTTTGTCAGGATTGAGCAAAGGCATAATGATAAGGGTGGGCCGGGTTGGATTCGAACCAACGAAGGCGCAAGGCCAGCAGATTTACAGTCTGCCCCAGTTGACCGCTTTGGTACCGACCCCCTAATAAATTCCGGAAAATAATGACGATTATGAATTAATGATAGATAAATTATCTTGGCTTGTCAAACCTTACAAAAACTAATCCCGGCCGACGGGCGGTCAGGATTAGCAGATAAGGAAAGACTGATCTCTATCTCACTCCTGTAATCAGGATCCGAACCAAGGCATAAGCGGAAAAGATGACGGCCAGGCCGATTGCCGACCAGATGATTATGTCCCGGCCCTTCTTGACCTTCTCCTGACTACCGGAGGATGTCATCCAGGTAAGCCCGCCATAGACGAACATGAGGAGGGCGAGCGAACCGACTACTCCTAAGACCGCATTGATGACCTTGCCGATGAGGGCTTGGGGGGTCTTGGTCCCCCCTAAGGGATTTTCCAAGCAGACGCTGCCGGAGGGGCAGGTACTGCTACCGGTAGATTCGCCTTGCCCGCCCACAGCCAAAACAGCCGCTGGCGCTAGAAGCAATAAGGAGAAAAAGATAATAGAAACAAATCTCTTTAAATTAAGCATATTTTTATAGCTATTAAAATTATACAATCTTTCAAGAATAAAGGCAATAAAAAAAGCTGCCCCGACCGGAGTCAAGACAGCTGATTATTTAGAGAACGAGTTTAAAATGAGTTTAATTTTTCGTCACTATGATATCGAACGTAATGTCCGAATTATCACAGTTTATGATGTTGAAGGTCGCGAGCTGTTTTTTCGGCAGCCCGTGATTCTGACCATCAGTAAAGTCGGCCAGCTCGCCATCATTGTAGGAAAGCTTGTACTTCATCGTTCCCGGACCGCTGACCTCGTAGAGGCACCCGCCGGGGATCTTATAAGAACAATAGCTCTGTTGTCCCTTAGGGACAGTAACATGATAGGGCTCGGGGCGGGGGTTGAGAATAACCAGGCTGCCACCAACAGACGAAGCTGGGAGCGTCGGTTGTGTGACTGCATTAGCCGGGGGATTACAAGCCGGATTAGTTTGTTCGGCGGCTTCAGCTTTTTCTTTCAACCGCCCCATATCCCAGGCCTTCTGGAATTTCTGGAGGGTGTCATACGCTTCCTCCGTCTCACCATCGGCTAAGAGTTCATTATAGTACTGCAAGAATTCCCTACCGTTCCTGTCACGTTGCATCTCCCAGAGATCTTTGGCGGTCACTTCGGTCGTATTCCCGGTCTTGAAGGAAACTTGGTCGAATTTATCCCAAGCAATGGCCATCTGGTTCTTAGTTCGCGGCATCATCGCAAAGATGAAGCTGCCCGCAAAGACAACGCAGATTATGCCGCGCATAATGTTAGCTAAGACGCGGCCGCCTTTCGGAATCTCGGCTACCGCGCTGGCAGCCCAGAAGAAAATGGTCAGACCAAATATGATTCCAAAATTGATTCCGGAGAATATGGCCACCAGGAGAAGTAGGAGGAAAACTATGAGCTCCCTCTTACGGTTACTGAAAAAATTTTTTATCGAATTCATCTTTTTGTTTTTTTGTTTTTATTTCTTGATTATCTACCATATACCCTTTTAGCGATAGCTGGCACTATCTTCGTCAACGTATCGCTTAACAGGTCAAGTTCGAAGAGAGTCCAAAGGCTTGGATGGCCATCATGTCCTTTCTTCTTTTCTGTCTCCTGATTATTATCGGGTTGATTGCTGGTTGGAGCAGACACCGAAACGGAAGCCGGCTTAGGATTATGGACGACATGCATCATGCCATAATATTTCAGCCATTGTTCCACCCTAGGATCATTGACTCGGTCGTGGTCCTTGCTCACAATCCGCTCGAACCCATCTTCAATACCTTCAATTATTTCTTCCCGCCAAGCGAGAATCGAATAAGGGACAGCGAGGATTGTTAGCAGTAAGCCGATGACTATCAGGCTTCCAGGAATCGGCCGGCGGACATCCTTAGGGACAATTACGTATTCTTCGCCGACCATTTTGGCGGCGTTGTTATAGCGCGCTTCGACGGTCGAAAGGCCAGTTTCCTTATTCCGGAAAAGGTCAGAATTAAGAACCGGTGATTTAGCCAACCCCCAGAACATGATTACCAGCCAGAAAATGATAAGGCTAGCATCCAGCAAAAGGGCGCGACCGTTGTTAGTGGTCAACAGCCAATATTTATTCTGACGGAAAGACGGCTTATGATACCGGTTCTTGAGCATGAGTTTAGCCCGGCCAGCGACACCGCTGACAAAAGCCGATAATTCATACTCTTCCCCGGGGGCGATACAGTCAGGAACATCAAACACTAATTCTCCAGCCCCATCAGTATCCTTGACTTTTTTCTTACCCTTGAAGAAGAAAGAAATCTTAGTAGC
>CAYOKE010000033.1:0-5386 GCA_964404515.1 uncultured Gammaproteobacteria bacterium
ATTTCGTCCCGCCGCTTGCGCCCCGCTTTATCTCCTTTTCCTGGCTAGCGATGTTAATGTCGAGCAAAGACTGGTCCCGCTTGTCAAGGACATAGGAATCGGGCGTGATTGACCCGGAAACGATTGCTTCGCCCAGGCCGTAACCGGCCTTGATGATCATTTGGTTCTTGTCCTGCGTTACCGGATGCACCGTAAAGGCGATGCCCGAGATTTCTGAGTCGACCATTTCCTGGATGACAACGGCGACGCTCACTTTCGCCTTGAGGAGCTTCTTCTCGTGGCGATAGAAGATGGCCCGCGGCGTAAACAACGACGACCAGCATTTCTTGACGTTTAAGAGTAGGGTCTTCTCGGTCGTATTGAGGTATGTTTCGAGTTCACCGGCCCAAGAAGCGGAAGACGAATCTTCGGCGGTCGCGCTCGAACGGACGGCGACGAATTTAGCCTTCATTTTTTTAAATTCGCTCATTATTTCCTGTTGCAAATCCTTGGGCATAGCAGCAGACATCACCAAGCTACGGATCTTAACGGAAGCGCCGTCGACCGCGTTGATGTCTTTATAGTTTATCTTTCTGAGAATGGCGGCTATTTCCTGCGTCAGGTCGGTCTCTACCAAGAAACGGTCGAAGGCTGAAGCCAATAGAACATAGCCGGGCGGGACCGGAATCTTGGCCCCAGTCATCTCACCGAGCGAGGCACCCTTGCCGCCAGCGATACCGACGTCCTGCTTGGTTAGATGAGAAAATGGTTTAGTGAAAGGCATAGGTTTATTGTTTATCTTTTATTTATCTTGCTTCCGCTATATTCATTACTGCCGTGGGCCCGGCCCGGTGGCGAACTCGAAATTGACACTCGAGTCTCCGGGGTTCGACTCCCCGTGGATCCACGGCCGCTAGGGGAATTCGATTTTTGACTAAAATGATGATTTGCTATACTGAAATCAGTGTCAATTTCGAGCTCAATCTAAGCCACCAGGTGTAGAGATAAATTCCCCCGCAAGGGGGTTTTTATTTTGCCCTCTCTAATATCTTCACTATCCCCTTATCCGCATCGACTTTGACTTGATAACCGTTTTTTAATACTTTAGTGCCATTCTTCGTGCCTACTATGCAAGGAATGCCTAATTCGCGAGAAATAATTGCTGCATGAGAAGTTAGCCCGCCTTCATCGGCAATAATCGCAGCTGCCTTCTTCATGGCCGGCACATAATCGGGCGTAGTCATGATTACTACCAAAACGTCTCCCTTCTTAACCCGATGTATTTCTTTCGGGCTTAGAAGTACCCGCACAGGGCCGCCGGCTTTACCGACAGAAGCAACTTGTCCGCTGACGTCTTTATTCTTATCAACAATAACAAACCTTTTATACATAGCTGCCGCCTTTTCTCCGTCTAAAATATGGGTGCCTTTAATATCCGTGATCGAAGTTATAGCTTTCAGGCGACGAGTCAAAATCACTTTCAAGGGTTTATGCTTCTTACATGCTTCCCATAGCTCTCTTTCTGAAAATTTTATACAATCCCGAGGTGTAATCCTTAGGGCCTGGGCAAAATATGGAAAAATGCTCCTTTGTAAAGCAAATTGGGCTAAACCGCAGACCTCTTTCTTGTCATCTTGCATGGAAGAAATTACCTGTAAATCATTAACTAAACGATTATGCGTGGGCTTAATTCCATATTTCTTCTTCAAGGCGGCCTGCTTCTTGATTAGTTTTTGCCGATATTCGACTTTCTTGATTAATAACCGACGGATTACTTCCTTTTTCCTGGATATCCCAATCACCCTCTGATAAAAATCCTCTGGATGCCGAAAAACCGGCCCAATATAATCCCAAGGAAGAAAACTCCAACGATCAGCATGTTTGATAAAAAGTTTTTTAATAAGCGGCGACTGGGCAAAAAAATTTTTAGTCAAATCAGCCTTCAAGGCAATTTCGAGCAACGCTTGCTCTTCCCGGGAAACGAATGATGGCTCAGGAGATGTTATTAGGACGAGAGAATCTTTCTCTTTAAGATTATAATCGTTTTTTAAGAAATCAAGGATATATCGAGTCAAAATATCATTGGCTGAAAGCCAAAGAAAGCAGTTCCAAAAACTATATTCTTTATAATACCAAATCCATTTCCGATGATTAGCAATTTGCTGTCTAAGTGAATTATCGCAATTTGCAGATAATAATTTCCTAGAAAAAATAAGGTACTGCCGGGCAACCGCCTTAGCTCGAACGTTTGTCCTGTTAACAAAATCCTTATCTCGTAAAATCTTCCTAAGGACGCTCTGGCAAAAAATTAACCACTCTTCCTTCAGGCCTAAGATAGCTTTGCTACATCCCTTTTCATAGGCTCCGATAGCGCAATGCATGGCTCTGGTTATCTTAGCACCGTAATATTTCCGGCAACGCTCGCCAAAAAAATCTAAATAATAATAAGCGACCGGAAATGGGCCGTAATCATATCTCTCTCGGAAAACGAAATGATTATCAGATTTTATTTTGCTAAGACCAGTTATCCTATCCATATTATCTCAAACAATAACTCGACTTATACTTCTCCGGACGATACGGCTTAAGCCGCTTTATACTACAAGAAAAGCGGAATCGGGCGATTTCGCTTTTTAATTGCTTCAAATTGACTTTCTGGTCATAGCCTAAAGCGATTATTTCTGGTCGGAATTTCCTCAGAACCAGCCACTGATTTTTCAGATTACCTAACATCGCTTTTCCGGGAATACCGAGTTTATTGAGGGTGGTCCGGACTCTTCTAGTTCTTTCCTTCTCGACTTGCTGAGGCTCGTGTCCTTTTATCTTTAAGACGTTGCAGTCTCTGGCGACTACGGCTATCAAAGGCTTGCCCAAAAGGCTGGCCTGGCGGAAGTAATCCTCATGGCCCGGATGCAAGTTATCGAAAGTGCCGAAGACCATGACGCTCATATCTGCTTATTTAATAGCCGCTTTCAGGGCTCTTATCTTATCCGTCTTTTCCCAGGCGAAGCCGTCCCGACCAAAATGGCCGTAGGCAGCGGTTTTCAGAAAGACTGGCTTCTTGAGGCCGAGATTGTCGATGATCGCCTTGGGACGGAAGTCGAAGACTTTCTCTACGGCTCTCAGTATCTTCTCTTCCGAGTATCGGTTAGTGCCAAAAGTAGCAATATAGATGCCGACCGGGCGGGCGACGCCGATTGCATAGGCGACTTGCAGTTCACACTTGTCGGCTAAACCAGCCGCGACGACGTTCTTGGCCACATAGCGAGCCATATAGGCGCCGGAACGGTCGACTTTCGAGGCGTCTTTGCCGGAGAAACAGCCGCCGCCATGCCGGGCTAAGCCACCATAGGTGTCGACGATAATCTTGCGACCGGTGAGGCCGGTATCGGCCGCCGGCCCGCCGAACGTGAAGCTGCCGGTGGAATTGATGAAAACTTTGGTCTTACTATCAAGTAGTTTGCCCAAAACCGGCTTGATGACTTTCGCCCAGATATCGCGCCGGACCTGCTCGGGCTTAGACTTGGCGCTATGGCAGGCAGCGATGACGACCGTTTCAACTCGTTTTGCTTTTCCGTCGCGGTATTCGACTGTCACTTGGCTCTTCCCGTCTGGCTTCAGATAGGGCAGGATTTTCTTCTGGCGAACTTCGGCCAGGCGCTTGGTCAACTTATGAGCCAAAACGATTGGCAGGGGCATCAGCTCCTTAGTTTCATTAGTAGCGAAGCCGTACATCAGGCCCTGATCACCAGCACCCTGCTCCTTGTGGTTTCCCTTCTTCTCGTCTACTCCTTGAGCGATTTCCAGGCTCTGGGCATGGAGGGCGGAAATAATACCGACGCTATCATAATCGAAGCCGGATTCTGGGCCGTTATAGCCGATATCCTTCAGAGTCCGGCGGACGATATTGTCCACTTGAATATAATGGTTAGTGCGCGCTTCCCCGCCGACGACAACGAGGCCGTTGGTTACGAAGCATTCGATCGCGGCATGGCTCTCCGGGTCGCGTCTGAGCATCTCGTCGAGGATGCCGTCGCTAATCTGGTCACAGATCTTATCGGGATGGCCCTCAGTCACCGATTCGGAAGTGATTAATTTTATATCGCTCATAGTCTTAGGGGTTAAAACAATTTATTATTGTAATTACTTACAATATATATTGTAAATAATTACAATTTAAAAATGAGGCTAAATTACGTCCCCATCTCCCAAGCAGCCAAATAGGCGGCCTGCTCGGCTGTCAGCTTATCTATCTTGATGCCGAGTGCCTTCAATTTGGCGCGGGCGACTTTATTCTCAATCGCTACTGGGACGCTATGGACTCTCACAGCTAGGCGCCCCTTGCTCTGAGCAATATGAGCAGCCGCTAAGGCCTGGGTCGCAAAACTCATATCCATGACGCTAGCCGGATGGCCTTCGGCGGCCGCTAAGTTAATGAGTCGGCCCTGAGCCAGGACATAGAGCCGCTTCTTTCCTAAAATATATTCATCGACTTGCGGATTAACATCGTGGTTAACCCTGCTCGCCATTTTTCTTAAAGCCGGCAAATTTATCTCGACGTCGAAATGACCAGAATTGCAGATGATAGCTCCGTCCTTCATTGCCATAAAGTGCGGCTTGTCGATGACCTTGGTATCGCCAGTCATCGTGCAGAAGATATCGCCTTCTTTAGCCGCTTCTGCCATCGGCTTGACCGTAAAGCCATCCATCGCCGCTTCGAGAGCCTTTATCTCGTCGACTTCGGTCACAATCACTTTAGCGCCCATCCCCCGGGTCCGCAAAGCGAAACCGCGGCCGCACCAGCCATAGCCGGCGACAACCACCGTCTTGCCGGCAATGAGGACGCCAGTCGCCCGAATAATGCCGTCAAGGGTCGATTGCCCGGTGCCATAGCGATTATCGAACAGGTTCTTAGTCTTGGCATCGTTGACAGCCAAGACCGGGAGCAGGAGCTTCCCGGCTTTCTCAAGCGAACGCAAGCGGATGACGCCGGTCGTCGTCTCCTCCAGACTGCCCAGTATCTCCTTGGCCTGCTTCCTATACTTATTATGCAAAAGCGAGGTCAGGTCGGCGCCGTCATCCATGGTGATCTGCGGCTTATTCTTCAGAGCTTGTTCCAAGTGGCTATAGTATGTCTTCCGGTCTTCGCCTCTTATGGCCAAGACCTTAAGGCCGTGGTTTTTGACTAGAGTCGCGGCGATATCATCCTGGGTCGAAAGCGGATTGGAGGCGACGAGAGTTATCTCCGCTCCGCCAGCCCGAAGAGCCAGCATTAGGTTGGCGGTTTCAGCGGTCACATGCAGGCAGGCGGAGAGTCTCTTGCCTCGGAAAGGCTTGGCCCGGCGGAATTCCTCCCGGATCGCCTTCAGGACCGGCATATCGCGTTCCGCCCAAACCAAACGCTTCT
>CAYOKE010000034.1:0-5146 GCA_964404515.1 uncultured Gammaproteobacteria bacterium
GTCGTCGATACCAAGGGCCGCTATAAGGGGGAGTAAGTATCATAAGATTATGCCCGCGAAAAGCTTGGCTAAAAATAGAATTTCCGTTTCCACCCAGCAATACCTGGATATCGCTGAGATCAAGGACGATACGGTCGTCATGAAAGATGGCACCCTAAGGGCAGTGCTCTTGGTTTCTAGCATCAATTTCGCCTTAAAGAGCGAGGACGAGCAAAACGCTGTTATTGAATCCTATGTCCGCTTCTTGAACAATTTAAATTTCTCTTTGCAGATTGTCATCCAATCCCGCGAACTCGATATCGATAACTACCTGCAATACTTGAAGGATAAGGAGAAAGAGCAGACTAACAAGCTCCTGAAGGTCCAGACCGCCGATTATGTCGAGTATATCAAGGAATTGACCGCGCTCGGCAAAATCATGAACAAGCGCTTCTATGTCATCGTCCCCTACGATCCCTTGACGGATAAGCGCAAGGGCTTCTTCGGTCTGGTAGGCGAGGCCATGAAGCCGGCGACGGTCATTAAGCTGAAAGAGAAGACCTTCAAGAACTACCAGGAAATGTTGGACCGCCGGATTGATAGCGTTTTGGGTGGCCTGGAATCGATGGGCGTTTCCGTCGTCCGGCTCGATACCCAGAGTCTGATCGAACTCTATTATCGCACCTATAACCCAGAAACAGCCAAAAACCAGGAGTTGGCGGAACTAGATAAGATCCGCGTGGAAAAATAACCTCTATTTATGGCTAACATGGTCAATTTCAACAAGGAAGAGCAAACTAAGAAGATTGGTCTGAACGACCCGATCACTTTTCGGCCGAAGAACGCCGAAGCACCGATCGAAACCAATCCGGACCTGACCCGCGAGGTGATCGAGGAGGAAAAGGCTTTCCGTCGCGGCGTCCTCTCGGTCCGCGACATAATTGCTCCGGCCAGCCTGAAAGTCGAAGCCAATCATCTCCGTCTCGGCGATCGTTTCCTGCGAACGATATTTGTCATCAGCTATCCGCGCTATATCTCCGTCGGCTGGTTCGCGCCAATCATTAACTTAAATGTCACCTTCGATGTCTCGATGTTCTTCTATCCCGTGAAGAGCGCGATCGTTTTAAAGCAGCTCAAGAATAAGGTCGGCAACCTGGAGGCGCAAATCATCTCTGACGCTGAGAAGGGCGCCGCTCGCGATCCGCTCCGGGAAACGGCCTTGCGCGATATCGAATATCTGCGCGACGCGCTCACCCAAGGGACGGAGAAGTTCTTCCAATTCGCGCTATATATTACGGTCTACGCCAATAACCTAGAAAATCTTGATCGCCTGTCCGATTCGGTCGAAGATATCTTCGGCTCGCGTCTCGTCTATTCCCGTCGCGTCTACTACCAATCCGAGCAAGGCTTCAATTCGACTCTGCCGCTCGGGAACGACGAGCTCTATGTCACTTTCAACATGAACTCTTCGCCGATCGCCTCTTCCTTCCCCTTCATCTCGAGCGAGCTGACGAGCGACCGCGGCATCCTGTATGGCATCAATCGGCACAATAATAGCTTGATACTCTTCGACCGCTTCACGCTCCAGAACGCTAATTCGGTCGTGTTTGCTACCTCCGGCGCCGGTAAGAGCTATGCCATCAAGCTCGAGATCTTGCGTTCCCTCATGCTCGGGACCGATGTCATCGTCATCGACCCGGAATACGAGTACAAGCATCTGGCCGAAGCTGTCGGCGGTACCTATATCAACATCTCCCTATCTTCGGAGAACAAAATCAATCCTTTCGACCTGCCGTGCTCGGTCGGCGGGGAAGCTAAGCCGAAAGATATCATCCGGAGCGCGGTCATCACTTTGAAAGGCCTGGTCCGCCTCATGATCGGCAATTTAAGCTACGACGAAGATTCGATCGTCGATCGGGCGCTCCTCGAGACCTATGCTAAGAAGGACATCACGCCCGATTCCGATCTGGCCAAAATCGAGCCGCCGGTCATGGCTGATTTCGAGCAGGTCCTAGATGGCATGGAGGGCGGCGCCGACTTGGCCTTGCGTCTCAAGAAGTTCACAGCTGGGACCTTCGCCGGGCTGCTCAATAATCTGACTAACGTCGAAATGAATAATCAGCTCGTCTGCTTCTCGGTCCGCGACCTCGAAGACGAACTCCGGCCGATCGCTATCTACACCATCGTCAACTATATTTGGAATATCGTCCGCAGCGAGATGAAGAAGCGGATCCTGGTCATCGACGAAGCCTGGTGGATGATGCAGCATGAGGATTCGGCTAAATTCATCTTCGCCCTCGTCAAGCGTTGCCGCAAATACTATCTGGGCGTGACGACCATCACCCAGGACGTGAACGACTTCTTGACCTCTCCCTATGGCCAAGCGATCGTCACTAATTCCTCCTTGCAGATCCTTTTGAAGCAATCGCCGGCCGCCATTGACCTGGTCCAGAAGACCTTCCTTCTGACCGAAGGCGAAAAGTATCTGCTCCTCGAGTGCGGTATTGGCGAAGGCATATTCTTTGCCGGTAACAAGCACGTCGCCATGAAAGTTGTCGCTTCCTATACCGAAGACCAGCTCATCACCTCCGACCCGCGCCAGCTGCTTGAGATCGAAGAAGCCAAGAAGGAATTCGAGGAAAGCCAAGAAGGGTAAGCTAGAAAAAACTTTTTAACCATATGCAAAATAATCGCAAGATTTTAGGCCTCGTCGTCATCGGCCTCGGCCTCATCGCCATCATCCTGATCATCTATTTCGGCTTTATCCGGAAGTCGCCGCCGGCCATCGAGACTCCTGGCGGAGACCAAGAAGTGTCCGGCCAGTTGCCGACCGGGCCGGACACCGGGACAACTACGCCTAGCGACCGGCCGCGCAACCAGCGGACCTATAATATCTCCCAGGAGAAACCCCATGCTTTCAATCAGGACGACCTGGCGAAACGGGCCATGTTCTTTAGCGAGCGTCTCGGTTCGTATTCCAACCAGTCCGATTACGGCAATTTCACCGACCTCAAGATATATATGACCGATAGCTTCAAGGATTGGGTCGATAAGTATGTCGCCGGCCTGAAGAGCCAGTCATCCGCAGTGAGCGGCTATTATGGCATCAGTACCAAAGCCCTCACGACGGAAGTGAAGAGTTTCGACGACCAGGCCGGGAAGTCTTCCATCACCGTGACGACCGAACGCCGCGAAAGCACGGAAAAGATCAATGGCGGCACTCCGTACCAGCAGAAGCTCGATCTCGATTTCCTGAAAGTGAACGGCGAATGGCTGGTAGATCGCGCCTATTGGGAGAAGAAATAGGCTAAACGAGAAGAAAATCACTATGGCTAATATCAAGACTATTTTCGTCTGCTCGAATTGCGACGCCCAGTTCCCGAAGTGGAGCGGGCGTTGTTCGGAATGCGGTTCCTGGGGAACCTTAAGTGAACAAGTTATGAGCGGCAAGGAAGAAGAGAAGGAAAGCGCTAAGAAACTGGGCGGAGCGGAAGTGATTGACCTGGGGAAGCTGCAATCAGCGCCGCTTGTCCGCCTCAAGACCGGTCTTGAAGAGATCGACCGGGTTCTGGGCGGCGGGCTCGTCGCCGGCTCCCTCCTCCTTTTAAGCGGCGAACCTGGCATCGGCAAATCGACTCTTGCGGCCCAGATCGCCGGCCGCCTAGGAGAAAGAGCGACGACCGTCTATGCAAGCGGCGAAGAATCGGCAGTACAAGTGAAAGCCCGTCTGGAACGCCTGGAAGCGCTGGGGAGCAGCCTGAGATTCATCTCAGAGACCAATATTGAGAAGATCATCGCGAGCGCCCTGAAACTGCGGCCCGGCATCCTGATAATCGATTCCATCCAGACCGTCTATTCCGCCCTGGTGCCAGCCGAAGCTGGCAGCATTTCGCAGATCCGCGCCGCCGCGGTAAAATTATTGGAACTAGCGAAAGAGAACGATATCGCCGTCCTCATGGTCGGCCATATCACAAAAGACGGCCAGGTAGCTGGACCGAAATCCTTGGAGCATATAGTAGATACGGTCCTGTATTTGGAAAATGAGAGCAATAATAACTACAGCCTCCTGCGAGCGACCAAGAACCGTTTCGGCTCGGTCAACGAACTGGGCGTCTTGGAGATGACCAGCCATGGCTTCAGAGAAGTGAAGAACCCGAGCCTGGTATTCATCGAGGGGACCAATAACGACTTGTCCGGCTCGGTAATCGGTTGCGTCTTGGAAGGGACCAGGCCATTCCTGGTCAATCTCCAGGCGCTCGTTAGCAAAACGGTCTTCGGCTACCCGCAACGCAAGGCGAGCGGCTTCGACCTGAACCGCCTCCAGGTCCTCTCCGCAGTCATCAGCAAGCGGACGAAGGCTAATCTGATAAGCCAGGATATAATATTGAACGTCGTCGGCGGCTTGAAGATCAGCGATCCGGCTCTGGATCTGGCCGCCGCGGCGGCCATACTGTCCTCGCTCGGCAACAAGAATTTCCCCCATGAAACGGTCGTCTTGGGCGAAGTCGGTCTCGGCGGGGAAGTGCGCCCAGTCTTCCGCTTAGAGGAAAGATTGAAAGAAGCGGAACGGCTCGGCTTCAAGACAGCCATCATCCCGGATGTCGCCGCGAAAGCCGGGAAGATGAAGCTTATCAAGGTCAAGAACCTCGGCGGGTTGGTGGAAATGATAAAATAGGATTTTAAATTAAGAAAAATAAAAAAGAGATATTAGCCGGAGCGAGTATCTCTTTTTCATTCCGAGGGTGTTTTACGCCCTCTTAACGACTGTGAACAGGCTGCCTGGTTTTTGAACCGTCCCGGCAGCCGGTTTTCCCCTTGACTGGTGTGAGCTTCTTTCTGATAGTGGCTTCGATTTTGGACCGGTCTCCATTATGGAAGGTCAAGTCTTCGAAGTTTACGGTCTGAGGATGTTGTCCAGCTTCCTGTAGGTTTACCTCAATCTTATTCCCGATTTGGGATAAGCTGCAATTCTCAATGCCGAATGTTACCGGCATGCCCGATGCTGTTTTAGCGTCAAATGTCTTGCACATGGTAAGGGGGTTTGGTTAAACGATAGATGATTTAAAGATCATTAAATTTTTACAAATTTAATACTTAAATTTTAGGACAGATCTAATTATTTGTCAATATTAGGTAAAAATAGGCTAGTTGACAAAAGGGGGATAAT
>CAYOKE010000035.1:0-4710 GCA_964404515.1 uncultured Gammaproteobacteria bacterium
AGATCGAGAAGATCAGGCGCATGGAGATCTCCAATCTGCGCAACCTGCATATCGGCATCGCCTGTAATTCCTATGAAGAAGCGGGGGATAACCAAGAAACGGTCGTCGAGAAAGATCTGACGGTCATCGGCCAAGACATCGAGAAGACCCTGAAAGCGCGGGGCTATCGGATCACTTTTTTCGATTTCAACGATTTGCCCAAAGCCTTCAACGAGCTCAAGGACAGCGATGTCGACCTGGTATTCAACGTCTGCGAGCGGATCAATAATTCGAGCCTCTTGGAGCCGCACGCCGCTTCTATCTTCGATACCTTGCAGATCCCATACACCGGCTCGAACCCTTTCACGCTCGGGCTCTGCATCGACAAGATCCGGGTTAAGAAGCTCCTGAGCTACCATAAGATCCCGACCCCGGAGTGGGACTATGTCTATTCGCTCGAGGACGATATCCGCGATGACCTGAGCTATCCGCTCATCGTCAAGCCGGCTAATACTGATAATTCGATAGGTATCACTAACGATTCGGTCGTCCGCAACAAGGAAGAGCTCAACCGCCAGCTGGAGAAGGTGATCAAGGAGATCGGCCGGCCGGCCCTTATCGAGGAATATATCGACGGGGACGAGTACGACGTGCCGATAATCGGAACGAACGAGGAGGATCTCCGCGTCCTGCCGCTTTCGCGCTCGATTTTCGACCAATTGCCGCCCGATGTCTGGCATATCTATCCTTTCGAAGCCAAGTATGCCGACGATTCGGTTTATAATAAGATCATGGTCCAGCGGCCGCCCAAGAATATTGGCAAGAAGCTCGAGACCCTTTTGGGCGAAATCGCCCTCGATACCTATAATATCCTGGACTGCCACGATTACGGTCGGGTCGAGATCCGCGTCGACAAGGATAATAACCCATATGTCCTGGAGCTCAACCCCAACCCCTCGCTCGATAACGGCGGCTTCTTCGCTGAATCGGCGGAGATGATCGGGCTCGATTACGGCGATTTCTTAGAGGAGATTATCCGCCTGGCGATCAATCGCTATAAGGACAATCCGCCTTATTATCACCTGCAGCCGAATATCATGTAGCCTTTAGCCTATGGAAATCCGTTTGATCCAAGACTTGTTAGAGGCGGAGAAGGTTTGGCAGGAGTTATCCCCGAACTATTACCTGGAAGATCGCTGGGACTTTCGCTACGCCTATTATCAAGTTAATCCCTGGCCTCTATATTTCTATGTCGCCTACGAAGACGGAAAACCCGTCGGCCTTTTGCCGCTCCAGAAGAATCCGGATTGGAACGGCTGGGAATTCTTCGCCGAGGATATCGCGGCCGACAACCGGCCTTTTGTCAAACCGGGCTATGAGCGCTTGATCCCGGAACTCTTCGCGGCGGCGCCCCGGCCCTGTAAGATCTATGACATCGCCGGCGACGACCCCTTCATCGCCAATCTGCCCATAGAAGACTACATCTATTATCTCGACACGGCTGGCATCCATAGCTACCAGGACTATCTTAACAGCCGTTTCGCGACCAGCAAGAAGCGCAATAATTTTGACCGGCTCTTCCGGATCTTGGAACGGGATCATGAGGTGAAGGTAACCTATGGTAACTTCGAAGACATGGAGCGGCTCATGGATTTGAATGTCCGCCACTTCGGCGAGGAATCGTATCTCAGGACCGCGAAGGAGCGCGAGCCATATCTAAACCTGCTCAAAGCGCCTATCGATTGGCGCTTCATCACGATCGAGGTGGACGGCGAGAAGCTGGCCTGTTCCTTGGCCGCTATCTATAACGGTGTCTATTATTATCTCATCGTCGGTTCGGACATCACGAAAGTGCCGGACGCTTTCAAATACCTGACCAAGGCTAACCTGGAATTAGCCCTCAAGGAAGGCGTGAAGGAGTTCAATTGCGCTCTGGGCGCCTGTAATTGGAAGGAATACTGGCATCTGGACAAGCGGCCGCAGTATGAGTTCGTGAAGGAGTGAAAAGTCCCCTTTTATTGGCATATATTCCAGGGTGTGCTATAATAGCCTTATAAACATTGGTATTTCTAAAATAGCCTGTTGAAAACCCCCGTTAACATTGGTTTTTTACAATTTAAGATAAGCAATTATTTAAATGGACCTTATTATTAAGCGGCCTGGCTCCGGCCGGCTGCCTATTAACAAGCCCCATGCTAAAAAATTATGTCAAAAATGACAAAATCGCAGATGATCGCGGCTTTGGCCGAAGCGACCGCCATGAGCAAGAAAGAGGTGGCTGGCTTCATGGACAAACTCGCTGATGTCGTCTACAAGGAAGTCAAGAAGACCGGCGAATGCATCGTTCCGGGCTTCGGCAAACTGGTCAAGGTGAAGAGGAAGGCGAGAGAAGGCCGCAATCCGGCGACGGGCGAGACCATCAAAATCCCAGCTAAGACTGTCGTTAAATTCCGCTTAGCCAAAGCGGTTAAGGACACCGTCCTTTAATCCCTGACGGGAAGCGTAGGAATTCATTTCCTCAAATACAAAAACCGCCTTAACGGAATCTAAGGCGGTTTTTGGTAAGGAAACAGGCTGCCTATCCTAATGAGATAGACAGCCTTTTTGGTTGGTTCGGTTAGGAGAAACCTAAGCGGCGATCTGGGATAAGGCCCAGCGGGCGACTTCAATCGCTTTCTCCTCGGCTTTTGCTTCCAGAATATCGATTAATGTCTTTTTGGTCCTTTTGCCAAACTAATACGGCTAGCGGTAGTTGGTTTGTTCTTACAAAAAATCCGCCTGAAAGTCAGGCAGATTTTTTGTACATTAACACCAGCTCGGCTAATCTCACGTTTTCCACTCCTGGACGTATTGGCCCAGGCCGAAATCAGCCAGTTTATTTTTTAACTTAGTGTTCTTATGGAGGAGGATCA
The DNA here is from genome assembly GCA_964404515.1 of uncultured Gammaproteobacteria bacterium. Taxonomy (GTDB): domain Bacteria; phylum Patescibacteriota; class Patescibacteriia; order Patescibacteriales; family UBA12465; genus UBA12465. The sequence goes on from CAYOKE010000035.1 coordinate 2,892, forward strand.
ATAGGGAACCGAGTTCGATCTGGTAGCGGTTCTTGACGATTTTGTAGCGCAGGCTGCTATCGGATTTTATCGCCCGCCTGATAGTCTTGTCTTGTACGCCGCCTAAACCAGCCGCTTCGGAAACGGATAGCCAGATTGGAGACTTAACTTCTTTGATTGTCAAGTCGGTTATCTTATCCATTTTTATGATTTTAAGTCTAATATATCGTAGACTTAAATACAGAAATAAGCTGATAAAAAATAAAAAAATATTTTAAGTCCAATATATTTTAGACTTAAATATCATTATTTTCTATAAAAATGTCAATTATGATCTTTGGAAACAGCCATTACCCTTATCTTATGGTCCAAAGTCTATTACAGGCTAGACTTAAGTCCTTATATTTTAATCCCTTTCTAAAAAAAGTCAACACTTTATATGCGTAATAGATAAAGTTGCCGGCAGATGGTATTTTCTTGCCGCGAAGCCGATGCTTGGCAGGTTGTGGGGATAAGCTATTATCCCCAGTATTTCTGCTTGCTTTTGGCCGGTGGCTATGTTAGAATGAGGCTAGCTTTAAAATGATAACTTCTTGGCTAGCGGGTTAGATAATTTCGCAGGTTTTTTGTTATGAATTTAGCTGATAAATTCAAGAACAAGCAGGTAATAAGCCGGTTGAAAAGCCGTGATAAAGAAGCTTTTATCCAGGTTTATGACGAGAATGTCAAAGACATCCATCGTTTTGTGTACTTCAAGGTAGGGAACAAAGAAGAAGCTAATGATCTGACTTCCATGACCTTCTTGAAAGCCTGGAACCATATCCAGAATAATAGCCTGGAAGACGGCAAGACCTTGCGAGCCTTGCTCTACAAGATCGCCCGCAACGCGATCATCGATTATTACCGCGAATCCGGCAATAAATTGGCGGTTTCCTTGGATGACGAAGAAAATCCTATAGAGATCGCGGATGAGCAGGAAGATACTCAGGGCAAGCTGGACAGGGAAGCGGATTTGGAGCTTATAAGGAAAAAGCTGCCACTCCTGAAAGAAGAGTATAGGGAAGTGGTGATAATGAGGTTCATTAACGACCTTACCTTGGAAGAAATAGCTGATATTAGCGGAAAAACAAAAGGAAATATCCGCGTCATATTGCATCGGGCCCTCAAGGCCCTGAGAGAGCTAGTCGAAGAAGGGAAACGGCTGTAACGTTTCCTCTAATCTTCCGTATATTAGGGTGTATGACCGAAAAGGATCTGATCTCTAAATTGAATAGATTGAAAAGCATCAATCCCGATGAAAGCTGGTTGAGCGGCAATCGGGAGCTTTTGTTATCCCAGATTTCCAACTCCGGAGCCAAGGAACTGTCTGCTTGGCGCGTGTTCGTCATCAATTTCCAGAGCGTGGCCAAGGCGGCTTCCCAGCCGGCTTTCGCCTTAGGCGCTTTCGTCGTCCTCCTTTTCGCCGGCAGCCTGTTCAGCCACCAGCTGTTCAACAAGACCAAGCCGAACGATTCCCTCTATATCGCCCGGATCATCTCCGAGAAGGCGAAGCTGAACACGATGCTCGATACTAAGAACCGCGACAAGCTGGCCGCCCAGTTCGCGACCGAGCATGCCCAGGAGATAACCGCGGTCTTGGCTGATCCGCAGTTCAATAATGATGGCAATAAGGACCAGGTCGCCAGGCTCAATGAAAGTTTCAACCAGGAGATCAGTATCGCTAAGGACAGGCTGAGCAAGCTTCCGGCTAAGAAAGATAGCGCTGATGTTGCGGCTGATGCCGTCGTCTCCATGGCCGACTACGAGAAGGACAACCAGAGTATCCAGATCTCGACGACCG
>CAYOKE010000036.1:0-4510 GCA_964404515.1 uncultured Gammaproteobacteria bacterium
GCAAAAACACCCTTTGGGGAGGTTCTTTCTGCTAATATTAATCACACTTGGGGTGCCTACTGGGAGTCGAACCCAGAATTCAAGAGCCACAATCTTGCGTGTTACCGCTACACCATAGGCACCATATTTCGGTTTTTAAATCCGAGTACGCCCGGGGGGAGTCGAACCCTCATCTAGAGCTTAGAAGGCTCCCGTTCTATCCGTTGAACTACGGGCGCAAACAGAATCGCCACCAGGCGCAATTCTTGTCTTATATTAATAAAAAAGTTAATTCTTGTCAATCCCACCCCTCTGCCTTAATGCCTCATAAATAACTATAGCGGCAGAAACGGAGACATTAAGGGAGTCCACCCCTGGCCGCATAGGAATCCTTATCTGACCATCTGACTCCGTCAACCATTCCCGACTCAAACCATCCGCCTCCGAACCAAAAACTAACGCTACTCCTTTCTTGAAATCAGCCTTATAACAATCATGCGCAGCGCTAGTCGCGGCCGCCAAGCTAGCTATCTTTTTTCTCTTCAACCAGGAAATAGTCTCTTCTCGTGAAATCGATACTATCGGCAGGGCGAAGATAAGTCCTTCGCTAGCCCGGACAACGTTGGGGCTATAAATATCGGTCTGACTATCATTAACTATGATCAAATCAATTCCGGCCGCATATGCCGTCCTGGCTATCGCCCCTAAATTGCCAGGCTTCTCGACGTTTTCCAAGATAACAATCAGTGGTTTTTTCGGTAAAATAATATCTTTGAGCGCACATTTCTTCGGCCTGGCAACCGCCAAAAAGCCGTCAGGTTTCTCCTTATAGCAGACCTTCTTGAAGACGGCCTTGGTTACTAAAAATTGGCCTTGCCAAGATTCAGGTATGCTCTTCTCTTTAGCGGCAAGTTCTGGGCAATAAAAAATTTCCTTGATCTCCAAGCCAGAGGCTATAGCTAATTCTATCTCCCGTCGGCCATCTATCAAAACCAGGTCCTGCTGACGGCGGCTAGCTGACTTTTGTAGACGGATTAAACCCTTAATCCTCGGGTTGCTAGGACTACTAATGTATACCATAGGCGCGATATTAACGATATCTATTATAAAACAAATCTTGACAATATCATAATGCCTGCTAAAATTAAAGCATGGATTTTATAAAGATGAACCAAAATTGGATTATTAACAGCTTGATTATTAATCAAGCCGGTTTTGTCGTGTAAAGGATTTTCCCTCTACATCTACGCGAAACCGGCCCCTAAAACGGCCGGTTTTTTGTTCTTTATCAGCTTCGTTCCTTGCCAATCATGTCTAACCCTTAATAACTGAAGCTATGGAAGAAAACCAGACCCCGAACAAAGACACCAAAGACGCCAAGGAAATTATCCAGAATCCGGAACCGGAAACGAGTGACCAGGTGACTGTGGCTTGCCCTACCAAAAGGAACAACTACCCTTTCTACCATGAACTCGATTCTGGCCACTTTGGCGGCTGGCTGGGCCTCTGACCAGACAGACTGAATCAGGCAGGCTTTTAGGAATACCCTAAAAGCCTGTTTTTATTAAGAATTCTAAAAAATAATCTAATCTGATATAATAAGAAGGAAACATCAATATATATGCCCATCCCTCAGCTAAAACCCCGTTCTCGCCACTCTTGGCGCGACCGTCAGAAAAAATCTTCTACCAAGAGGAAAAAAAGAATAATCAGGCGTCTAGCCACTGCTGCTATCTTCTTGACGGCGGCACTGGTTCTAATCTTATTCTTAGCCATCCTCTGGCTTTCCCGAGACCTGCCTAGCCCGAACCAGCTCATCAGCCGAGAAGTCGCGCAAAGCACGAAAATCTATGACCGTACCGGGCAAAACATAATCTATGAAATTAGCGGTGACGAAAGGCGGACCCTAGTCCAATTAAAGGACATCCCCGATAAAGTCAAACAGGCAACAATTGCCATCGAAGATAAGAATTTCTACAAACATGGGGGCTTCAGCCTCTGGGCTATGTTTCGAACGGCCATAACTAATGTCATCTATCACCGCAGCGCTGGCGGATCAACCCTAACCCAGCAATTCATCAAGAATGCCGTCCTGTCCTCAGAAAAGACGATTACTAGAAAGATCAAGGAGTTGATCTTGGCCTACCGCTTGGAACAGAAATTTTCTAAAGATGAGATCTTGCAGATGTATCTGAACGAAATCCCCTACGGCTCTAATGCCTACGGCATTGAGGCTGCCAGCCAAAAATATTTCGGCAAGGGCGTAAAGGACATCACGCTAGCCGAGGCAGCAGTTTTAGCCGCCTTGACTCAATCGCCAAGCCGATACTCCCCTTACGGTCCGAACAAAGATATCCTCCTGGGACGCAAGGACTATGTCTTGGACCTGATGACCGAACAAGGCTACATCTCGGCTGCCGAGAGAGACGCCGCTAAGAGCGAGCCTATAATCTTTCGCGGACGGGAAGAGGGGATGATAGCGCCACATTTCGTTATGTATATCAAAGGGGTGCTAGCTGATAAATATGGGGAAAAAACCATTGAGCAGGGCGGACTAAAAATCTACACGACGCTCGATCTATACAAACAAAAGATTGCTGAAGAGACGATTACTGAACGTTGCCAGGATTATCCTAAGAAATATAATGCCAATAATGCCTCTCTAGTCTCTATCGATCCTAAAACCGGACAGATATTGGCCATGGTTGGTTCTCGAGATTATTTCGACGATTCTATCGACGGCCAGGTCAATGTCGCCGTCCGACCCCGCCAACCAGGATCTTCTATGAAACCAATAGTCTACGCTGCCTTATTCGAAAAAGGCTATACTCCCAACACCATCCTATATGACGTCGTTACCAATTTTTCGACCAACCCGGCCGAGCCATATGAGCCGCACAACTACGATGGCAAGGAATATGGCCCGGTAACTATCCGCCAAGCGCTGGCTGGTTCGTTAAACATCCCGGCCGTCAAGGCAATCTACCTGGCTAGTATCAATAATGTCTTGGATCTAGCTGAAAATCTCGGCTATACTACCCTCTCGCCTCGTAATCGTTTCGGGTTAGCCCTAGTCTTGGGTGGCGGCGAAGTAAAATTGCTTGAGCATACTAACGCCTATAGCGCCTTTGCTCGTGATGGACACATCAGCCCGATTGTCAGTATTTTAAAAATAGAAGACAAAAATGGGCAGGTGTTAGAAGAATACCGGCCCAGCGAGAGAAAGGTTCTTAATTCCAATGTCGCCAGGATGATAAACAACGTCTTAACCGATAATGGCGCCCGGGAATTCATCTTTGGTGCTAGAAACTTCCTGACTTTAGGCAATCGGCCAGTCGGCGCCAAAACTGGAACAACCAATGACTACCATGATGCCTGGGCTATCGGCTACACCCCCTCATTAGTTACTGGCGTCTGGGTGGGGAACAGTGACAACCAGGCGATGAAAGGAAAGGCTGACGGCAGTGTCTTGGCCGCTCCAATCTGGCATGATTATATGATTAAGGTCCTAGGAGACACGCCGATAGAAAACTTCAAGGCTCCAGATGACTATAAGACCGGCAAACCGATCCTAGACGGGCAGGTGCCGCTACAGACTGTATTAGTCGATAGGTTATCCGGGCAGTTAGCTTCCAGCTCGACACCTCCCGAATTCATCGACGAAAAGCAGATAATGGTTCATCACTCGATTCTCTATTATGTCGACAAGGATAATCCGGCCGGGCCAACACCGACCAAAACAGAGAACGACCCGCAGTTCAATCTTTGGGAAAACGCTATCCAAAAATGGGCTCAGAAAACAGCTAGTTCTTCGAATGCCTTGCTTGGCGGCGATACTCACCGGCCAGAAAATAAGCCGCAGATAAGGATCATTTCTCCTTTGCAAAACCAAACGATCTCTTCAGGCAGCTTGAGCTTGCAAGTCGAGGCGACGGCATTGCGCGGCATTACTCGAAGCGAATATTATCTCAATAACAATCTTTGGGAAACAAAATGGGGCATCCCGGAAATCTTCACGAAAGAATTCGATTTCCTCAATAATGGTTTCCAAACATTAATGGTTAAAGTCTGTGATGACGTCGACAACTGTTCTGAAGATGAGATTGATTTTAATCTAGCAATAAAAAACAACCCCATTGGTGGTGGGAAAAATTCAATAAAACTACTGACGCCGGCCACTGGCTTGGCGGTCAACGCAATCGACTTCCCTGTCCAGATCAAGTTGCAGGTTGATCGGCCAGAGAGAACGGCTAAGATTAATCTAACTATCAAAAACGCCAGCGGTACTGCGGAAATAATAAAGACTATCAATCGCCCTGATTCTAAAACTATCGAAACCGCCTGGGATTCTCCTTCAATCCCTGGTAGTTACACCCTGTTAGCCGAACTCTCTGATTGGAACGGCAACCAGATTAAGAGTAACTCCATAAATATTACTATCGGCCAATAACTATTTCTCCTCACCCAACAAAAAACGGTTTAATACCCAAAAATAGTTGGTGAATTAATTATTATATTTGAACCAATTATA
>CAYOKE010000037.1:0-4259 GCA_964404515.1 uncultured Gammaproteobacteria bacterium
GAACCCGGGCTACATGCACCCCATGCATGCGTACTACCGTTATACTACACCCCGGGTAGCGGGAAATTTAACAAAAACAGGTTTTAACAACCCTGTACCTATATTACCATAAAAGATTAATTTTTCAAGTCGCCTTTTTGAGGCATTCCTAACCAGTTGACAAGTCGCCTTTTATTTGTAAAATGATCATTATCAGGGCCAAACATCCAGTAAAACATGGCAAAGCCATGGTTTCTCACGAGAAGATCCATAGCGGGATGAGCGGCCCTTTTTATTTGCTAAAAACTTCTCATTAAATTACAATATAAGAGTATTGTTAACCATATGGCTAATAAAAGGATAATTTTTTCCGGCATCCAACCCAGTGGACGCTTGAACGTCGCTAACTATATCGGGGCGATTTCTCAATGGGTGGAGATGCAGGCGGAATATGATTGCATATTCTCGGTAGTCGATTACCATGCTATTACCGTTAAACAGGATCCGGAAGAATTGCAGAGGAGGATAATCGAGGTCACCAAAATCTATCTCGCCGCCGGTATTGATCCCAAGAAATCCATTATTTTCCAGCAATCCGCTGTGCCAGCACACACCGAATTGGCCTGGATATTCAATTGCTACGGCGCTCATATTGCTGATCTCAACAAGATGACACAATTTAAGGATAAGGCTGGTAAGAACCAGGAAGGCGTCAGTGTTGGCCTTTATGACTATCCGGTCCTGATGGCAGCCGATATATTATTATATGATACCGACATTGTTCCGGTCGGCGAAGATCAAAAGCAGCATGTTGAGCTGTCCCGTGATATCGCCCGGCGTTTTAACAACGAATTCGGAGCGATTTTTAAGGTGCCGCAAGCCGTAGTTCGGAAGGAGGGGGCGAGGATAATGGCTCTGTTGGATCCGGAGAAGAAGATGTCGAAGAGCGACAGTAATCAGAATAATTGTATTGCTCTCCTTGATGATGTCGAAGATGCAAAGAAGAAGATAATGCGCTCAGTAACTGACTCCGAATCGACGATTGAATACGACCCAGCTAGACGGCCTGGAATTTCGAATCTCCTCACTGTTTATGCCCAGCTCGGGGGTCGGCAGATTCCTCGTCTGGTCCGAGATTATTCTGGCCGGGGTTATGGTGAATTTAAGAAAGACCTAGCCGAAGTCGTCGGCAAGTTCCTTTCTGATTTCCAAAAGAAATATAATAGTATATCCGATAAAGAAGTGAGCGAGATTTTGGAGGTGGGCAATAAAAAGATAAATAAGCTAGCAGAAGACAAGATGGCGAAAGTTAGGAAGGCCATCGGCGTGAGATAATTAATTTTTAAAGATATGGATCACAAAAACATTACGACGGCTTTAGAGTTACCGAACGCCAAGATAGCGAAGAATCTAGGCTTAGTTAAAGGCATCGTCGTCCGTTCCCGTTCTATCTTCGGGTCTATCGGCGGGTCTCTTCAGACTTTAGTCGGCGGCAATATCTCGTTATTCACTGAATTATGCGAGAGAACGAGAGAAGACGCATATAATTTGATGATTAAGCATGCAGAAGAACTAGGAGCGAACGCGGTCATCAGCGTCCGCTATGATGCAACTGAGTTGATGGGTGGCGTGACTGAAGTCCTCTGTTATGGGACGGCGGTGGTAGTAGAATAAAATTGGGGTTTAGGTAGTTAAAAGGGCCGCACATCGTTTAGAGACGTGCAGCCCTTTTATATTACAGCTGGTAGGCTAGGGTGATATACCCGTAGAAGCGCCCGGTTAGCTGTTCGTACCGTAGTTCGGCGATCGCCTGGAAGTTCTTCAGGCAAAATTCCTTATAGTACTCAGCGATCCAGCCGATTCGGTTAGGAAGGAAATTTTCATTATTCATACCCACACAAACCTGCCCATATCGTCCTAATTGTCGGCCAACAGAAATCTCGTAAGTTTCTAGTTTGCCAACCCTTTTACCGTCAAGTTTCAGCGCGTATAGTCCTTTAGTACTCATTGGGCTGAAATGTAGGTAGAAGAAAGGCGGAACAACAAGGTAGCTGGTAGCGACCAGATAATTTTCTTGGGAATAGGATTTCTGGTTTATGTCTCTAAATCCGAATTGGGAGCGGAACCAGAAATTCCCGTTGTTGCGGTCATAGTTGGCGAAGGTGAAATTACCGAAACGTTGATAGTTCTTAGTCCCGAAAAAGAGCCAGCTCCGACTGATTTCATTGCCGACTGCCAGGAAGGAGTGTTTGGGATGGTAAGCTATCCAGCCATAGAGTTTCTTCTGAGAGGGAGAAAATAGGAAGTCGGAAGAGAGCATCCCTCCTTCGGCCGTGAATAAACGATGGGATATTCGGCTAATGATGAAGTCCCAGGGCTCGCTTTTAGCCCCAATGACCCGCCCCAGCTCCCAATAGAAGGAAAGCGTTTTCCCGTTTTTTTTCAGTTTCAGATCGACGACAATCCTATCGTTTTTATTCCAGTCGCCCAGTTTTATCAGGGTACCGCCTAAAACTAGGTTTTTGTGTTCTATGATCTTCGGAAAAGATATCCCGAAAACGTCATCTACTGGGGTGTTGGATAGTGGGTCGATTTTATAATCGTATTTAACGTTAAAAAGCGAATTCCTTATTTCCAACCGGTTGAGAGGAACTCCGCCTTGCAGTTTGTCGTAGCAGAGCGTGGTTTCAGAACTGAACCGGACCTGAGCTTCAATCGGCCGGATTGAACTAATGATGATAATCAAGATAGCAACAGCATATGTTTTCATTTTATCCTTATTTAGCTTTTAATTTTTGGTTTGTTGCGACGCATACTTTTGGTAGGCCGCGCCGGAACCTAAATTAAAAGCTGAAATAAGGAACGTGCTCTATCTTTCTTATCACCACCGGTAGATAGACTTTTTTGGTCGTTGGTTTGATGAATGTCGGTTTAGTCATCGACCAGTCAAACTCATACAGCCAGTCGAAGAAATAAGCTATAGCCGTGGGGGAAGACATCCCGGACCCTTGATCTTGCAAATTAGAGTCGGGCGGCGGCTGATTACTAGAGCAATAGGCCATCATGACGTTCTCGATTGCCGAGTTGCCAGCCCTGCTAGCTCCCTTCTCTTGCCCGAGAGAGATTCGTGGTATAGCCGTTAGCAGGATGGTGACGACTAAAGATGAAATCATGATGCCTTGCGGTTTCAATCCTTGATTGCCGAGATAATTTCTCCAATCATCGAGGGTGAGGCCGCGACTTTTAGCAAAACGCCTTAAATCTGCAATCTCGTCTGGCGACAGAATGGCGAACATTTTTTTCTTGGTACGTCGCAGTTCGGCTTCGGCGAGGTAGTAGCGGCTCCCTTCAGAGAACACTTCGTAAATTACCAGGCCGATAACTATTGGGTAGAAGATTACGGAGATAACGAAACTGAGAGGATTAGAAATTCTCAGGGTCCCCTTTTCCTTATACCACCACAACAGGAAGAGAATGAAGGCCAGCGGCAGATTCTCTAAATAGAAATGGAGAAACCAGTTGCACAGATCAGGCCAAGCGTTGCGGCGGAACTCCTCAGTTTCTTTAAGTTTCTTGGCAGTAATGCCCGGAGACTTAAGCTCATTGAAATAGGTTTGAGCTCGACTAATCTCTTCACTAGAGAAATATCGCCGGTTGACGTTGCGGGAGAAACAGTCTAAGAGGGGCAGAATTCTCATATGGTAGTTAGTTGTCCCAGTGAGTGTTTTAGCGAAACGTTCAGTTTCGTATAGATCCCGGAAGTAATCGAATGGCCCATATTTTGAGCTCTTTGCTTCAGCGCGATGGATTTTTTCGTTTACGTATCGGATTAGCTTTAATTCATTATCGTGGTTATAAGGAACGGTTTTCTCCATGCCTCCAAATAACCTTGTATAATTAATATTGAACAGCCCGATATTGTAAAGGAAAATTCCACCTAAGCCGACCTTAATCAGGATTAGGATGAATTTTTTCATTTTGCTTGGTTTTTTGATATTGTTAAGGTATTTGCTATTATCTATTATTAAATGAATAACTGGATATTATATAATAAATCAATTATTTTGTCAATTTATATAACAAAAAACAGCTAATATATGCTGTTTTTTGTTTAATCATGATGTATTTTGAGTCTAATTGGCACCAATTCGTTGCTGTCTCGCGACAGCCACTCCGGCGCTATACCGGAGGCGACTAATTCTTCTTCCACGTGGAAAGAAGAATTATTCTCCCTAGAAAGGAGGTGATCCATCCACAGCTTCCGCTACGGATGCCTTGTT
>CAYOKE010000038.1:0-4076 GCA_964404515.1 uncultured Gammaproteobacteria bacterium
CATAGCCTTGGTCTACAACCCCCTACCCCTGGAGCGCCTCTGCTGGTCGAAAAAAGACCACCGGAAAAGCCTCCAGGGTCTTTTGTTGCCATTACTGTGGTCGTTAGTGGATTCGAACCACTGACCTCCGCGATGTGAACGCGGCGCTCTAACCAGCTGAGCCAAACGACCATTAATGTAATATCCCGGACCGACATGCGCCGACCCGGGATAGTTTTCAGCTTTCCGCCTACCAGCGGAAGAGATTCTCTGCTACCAGGGAATAATGATGGTAGTCAGCGACCAGGGGGTGTCGGAAATAGGTAGTGAATAGGAGGCCTAAGGACTTGTAATACCAGCCCATCCGTTCTTTCGGAGCATTGAGTTCGTCCCAGATCATATCCCCTTTTTCATAATAGGCATCGATCAGGGATTTCAGGTAATAGACGTTCGCGACGGCGAATATCTTCTGGGCCAAGGGACTCATCAATGAAAATCTCCCCAGGATATCGTCTTTACGCTTCTGCCAATTAGCCTTCTTGTCCCGGATACCACCCGGAGCATTCAATTCGCTTACCTCCTTGACGAGACGGGCGGCCTCGGTCCCGATATCAGCGACCAGCTGGCGATAGGTATAGCGCGGCAAGTCGTTCAAAGCGCTATGATAGAAGCCAGCCAGGCAGACTTCGGGCCGTTCCTGCAGCTTCGTCAGGATGATAAAGATAGCGAAATGCTGGGCGATATAGGGCTTATCCCAGCCTTTCCGCTTCTTCTGATTCCCATACAAGGAAACTACTTTCTCGAAAGCGTCAATCGACCATGAGGAGGTGATCAGCGCGGGTTCTTTAGAGTCATTCATCTCTCTGTTTTTTAGTGATTGTTTTTGAATTTACGGTGCCCGGGGGGGGATTTGAACCCCCATGAGATTGCTCTCACAGCGCTCTGAACGCTGCGTGTCTACCAATTTCACCACCCGGGCTTTCTGGGGTATAATATGACTATACTATTATGCTAAATTTAGAAACGGAAAGCAAATTTTTCGATTTGGGTTATAACCTCGTTGGCGGCGTAGACGAGGCGGGCCGGGGCCCCCTGGCCGGACCGGTCGTCGCTGCCTGCGTCGTGATCGGCCGTGATTTCAAGCTCGACCATGAGGACTTGGCTCTCGTCGCTGATTCCAAGAAACTATCCGCCAAGAGGCGGGAGAAGCTCTTCCGCGTCATCCGGGAAAAAACGCTCGCTGTCGAGATTGGTATCGTCGACAACCAGACGATTGATAGGATAAACATCCTCCAAGCTAGCTTCCTGGCTATGCGCCGGGCTATCCGGAAACTCCGAGTCGAACCGGATTATATCATCCTGGACGGTGCTTTCAAGATCCCGAAACTCGAGAAGCCCCAAACTGCTATCATTAAGGGCGATGCCACGGTTTTCTGCATCGCCGCTGCTTCCATCATCGCCAAGGTCAGCCGCGACTGGCTGATGAGCGAACTGGATAAGGAATATCCGGAGTATGATTTCGCTAGGCACAAGGGCTATGGAACAAAACTGCATCTGGAAAGGATTGCGGCCCACGGCCCTTGTCCTATCCATCGCTTCAGCTTCAGCCCCTTGAAGGAATTGATATCAAAAAACGATGGAATTGACAAGAGAGCGAAAAAACAATAATATATAAGGCTAAACAAATAAAACCTAATGTTCTTTTACCTAAAAACCGTACCATGAAAAAGAAAAAATGATTACCCGTTTTTAATAATAATGACGACGGCTTGCGCTCTCCTGGCGTTTATAATCTTCCAGAGCCTAGGAGAAAATTTCTGGCCGGAGAAAATAACCGTTTTCGATTACTATGGCTGGTTCGCGGCTGCCATGATTGTGAGTGGAACAATCTTCCACCGAATAGTCCTCGCCGAGGCAAGGACTAAGCGCAGCCGGACTTTCTGGTCCACTATCATCCTCCGGACTGGCTGGGCTCTCTTCTATGCCTCGCTGGCCGTTTGCCTGCTGAATCTCTTCCCGTTCTTCTCCGCTTGGTTGGGGGGTAATTACCCGACCCTGGATGTCATTATCGGCTGGCCGCTTTTCATAAGCGCCGTCGTGCTATTCATCCTGATCTTCGTCGGCTGGTTCATACGGGACCAGAGTGTCTATGGACCGGAATACCATGAAGTCCCGAGAGATTAGGGAATCAGTCCTCCGCGTATCAGCTCAATGCGAGCTTGGTCCCGGAGGATTTTTATCATCCCTGAATCAGCGCTGGCTGCGCACCCGATCCACCTCGGTGAGCAATTTCTTGCGCAGGCGGACGCTCTGCGGCGTCACTTCCAGGTATTCATCCTCGTTCATGATGCTCAAGCCTCTCTCAAGAGACAGTTCCCAAGGCGGAGTGAGGAGGATGGCTTCGTCCGAGCCGGAGGCGCGGACATTGGTCAGGCGCTTGCCTTTTATCGGGTTGACGGCCATATCGTTTCCCTTAGCCACATTGCCGATGACCATTCCTTCGTAGACTTCAGCGTTAGGCAGGATATAGAGGACTCCTCGGTCCTGCAGGTTCCATAAGGAATAGGCGAGGGCCTTGCCGGTCGCCATCGAGACCATGGAACCGAGCTGGTTCCTCTCGATTTCCCCGGCCCAGGATTTGAAGCCGGCGAAATGCGAGCATAATATGCCTTCGCCGCGGGTATCGACGATGAATTCGTCACGATAGCCTAAGAGGCCGCGAGTCGGGATCTCGAAAACGAGGCGAGTCTGGCCGTTATGGGTCTTGAGGTCCCGCATCTGGCCTTTGCGTCGCGAAATCTTCTCGATTACCGGGCCGGAGAACCTTTCCGGGATATCGACTGTTATCTCTTCAAACGGCTCTAGCTTCTGGCCGTCTATTTCCTTGACTATTACTTGCGGCTGGGAAACCTGGACCTCGTAGCCTTCGCGGCGCATATTCTCCAGGAGGACGGCGATATGGAGCTCGCCGCGGCCGTAGACGCGGTAGAAGCTGGCATCGGAAAAATCGATCTTCAGGCCGACATTCACCTCCAATTCCCTTTCCAGGCGCTCTTTCAGCTGGCGATTAGTGACATATTTCCCTTCCCGGCCGGCAAAAGGCGAATTATTGACCAGGAAATTTAAGCCGATAGTCGGCTCATCAATCGAGATGGCCGGCAAAGGCTCTTGTTCAGCTGAAGCGGCAATGGTCTCGCCGATATAGATATCGCTTAACCCGGCGATAAGGACGATGTCGCCGGCTGAAGCCTCGCTGATTTCCTGGCGGTTCAGGCCTTGGAAGGTAAAAAGCTTGGTTATCTTCCCGGAACGGGATTCGCCATCCGGCTTCTTGACGCAGACGGTCTGGCCGGACCTGATTTCGCCTTGGTAGAGGCGGGCGACAGCACAACGGCCTAAGAAGTTGTCATAGGCCAGGTTGAAAGGTTGGGCCGCTAGCGGCTGGCTAGCCATTTCCGGCGTTGAAGCCGGCGGAACATGGGAGAGGATCAGATCTAAAAGTGGATCAAGATTATCAGCCAATTTATCCGGTTCCAAACCTGCTCTTCCGCCTTTGGAAATAGCATAGATGACCGGAAAATCGAGTTGTTCATCGCTAGCGCCTAGATCTAGGAATAACTCATAGACCATTTCTGTCACCTCCAGCGGCCGGGCTGCCGGCTTATCGACCTTATTGATGACGACGAGCGGCTTGAGGCCGAGCTCAAGCGATTTTTTCAAGACGAACTTGGTTTGGGGCATCGGGCCTTCCTGGGCGTCGACGACCAGAAGGACGGAATCGATGGAACGCAAAACGCGCTCGACCTCCGAGCTGAAATCGGCATGGCCGGGCGTATCGACGATATTGACCTTGGTTTCCTTATAGAACAGGCTGGCGTTCTTGGCATAAATCGTGATGCCTCTTTCCTGCTCTAAGGAGTTGCTATCCATGCTAACGCCCGCCTCGACCATCCCGGTCTGCTTCAGGAGCGAGTCGGTGAGGGTCGTCTTGCCGTGATCGACATGGGCGATGATGGCGATATTCCTGATTTCCATAATATTTTACAAAACAAATACGCGACTTGTTAAGTCGCGTATCGCGAATCAAAAGCTGATAA
>CAYOKE010000039.1:0-3624 GCA_964404515.1 uncultured Gammaproteobacteria bacterium
AGCTTAGCCGGCAGCGTAGCTAGTAAGGGGAAGAAGCTGGCGATTGGGGCGGCGGCGGGTGCAGGAATACTTGCATTAAAAGGTGCGAAACAACCAATTTCTTGGGGCGTTGATAAGATTCACCATAAAACCGGGGTGGATTTGAATGTAGCCAGGACTTTCCGAGGCATGAAAGAGAGAAGAAAAGAGTTGAAGGAAAGACAATATTCTGAAGGTATGGTCAGGGCAGGCGAAGCGATGACGAAAGGGGGAATCCATGGGGTTTTGGCTATGAGCGGCAATCCAGGTGATGCTTGGGATGAACTTAGTGATTGGAAAGGAATAAAACCGAGGGGGATTTTGAAGAGAGTTAAATCAGTTGGCGCTCGGAAATTGGTTGGCATGAAGGGGATGGAGGAATTAAAAGAAGAGGGAGTTATTGAAAAGGAATCAGCCGAGAAAAAATTGGGCGATGCCATGTATAGAAATGATTTTATTAATTCTGATAAGCCCGAGAGACAGAAGAAGTGGAAGGAAGTGGTTGATAACTATAGTAAAGCTGATACAAATTACAAGAATGCCGACCAGACAAGGAGCGACCTTAATGATCAGATTAAGGACGAAGTAGCTAAGGGAGAATATGCCGATGAGGGTAAAATTGCTAGCTTGCAGGATAAAAAGAAGGATGCGGAAGAAGAAATGAAGCAGTTTGATCAGGAAAAGAAAATGTGGAGCGGAAGAACCACTTTTGTCGGTAATAATATAAATCATAATTTTACTGACAAGGAGAAATTCGAAGCTAGGGAAGAGGTTAGGGCTAGTCAGAAAGAAGTAGAATCTGCTCAGGAAAAGATAGATCGGAATGTCATGGGATATGCTTATGAGGCGAGAGCAGCTGAACAGAAAAGCGTTCAGGAAGAAGGTAAGAAAATTAGCAATATTACCGACGCAACCGAGCTCGTCCGAATTTTAAAAACCGCTATCGAATCACATGATACTAGTCTGGTTAAGGCGACAATGCTTAAATTAACTAAGGATTATAACGACAACGAGGCTTTAAAGCCATTAGTCGGCGATACTAGCTATAAGGGGTTGCAGGAATTAATGCGGCAGTTTTCGACAAAAGGCTCGAAAAATTATGCCGGTTTTAGCGAGCAAGAAGCTTTCGGTTTGGGCAGCCAAATAGCTGAAATTAATAAAGCTACCAATCATTGGGGAGCTACCTCGGCTTATTTAATGGAAAATGGGAAGTGGCGAGAAACAAGTGAAAAGGAACACGTCGAAATCAGAAGCAAAGAAACCGATAAGATGCAAGTGCAAGCCTTCCTAAGAAATAATAATCGTTTAGCCTACGGAAAACATGATGCTGAAGGCAAGTTTCACCTTGATGTCGCTGGTATCATGATGTTGAAGTCCGTTGATACGGACGATGGGCACAAGAACATGAATACCATGAACCGGAGTGCTGCTAAATATATATATGATGCTTTAATGGAGAACCCCAAATTAAAAACCATGTTTAGCCAAAAAAGAGGAGATAATAAGTCTCTGATAGACATGTTAGAGACCAGATTAGGCGACACTAAAGATAAAGACACTATGCAGCTTTATGAAGAAGCTAAGGAAGGTTTAAGTTAAAAATATGAAATCGGAAAATCAGCAAAAAATGCTCACCTCGCAGTATATAGATACTTTTAGAAAAATATTGGATGATATAGTGTTACACGATGACGCTGAGAGAGCTTTGGAATTATCCAGAATCCTGGAGAAGGCGATGGAGGATAATGCAATTTCGTTGAAAACTTACCCTGACGTTAATAATTTTTATAAGACCAGTTTATCGAGACTAAAGTTGGTTTGCCTGCCAGCGTTAAATGAAAAAGAAATTTTGGATTTATTCAAGAACAGTATCGGTTTAATGTTAAATTTGCCTGGTTATGACCTTTGGAGCAAGATAAAAGCTAAGTTGGTAAATATTGACATTATTAACGATCGCGATTTGTTTAAGACTAACCTGAAAAGGGTTATTTCTGAAAATGGAGAGACCATTACTCCTAATAATCCTCTAAAGACAACAAAAGAGTGGTTAAAGGATTATCTTATAAAAGTTGGTCTTGACAACCAAGACAGTCTTAAAAGAGCGCAGTATTTGAGCGGGTTGAAGGGCGTTAAGACTATCAGCGCTGGAGAATATCAGTCTCTGACGATATTACTTGATTTTTATGATCAACTAGGGCTATCCTCGGAAACGCCGGCAGGTTTCGAAGAAGAATACCCAGTTATTAAAGACGGCCGGCTGTTCATTTTTAGTAAAGGGATTTTGGACCCGGTTCCGGTCGCGAAAGACTATGATCAAGCATCAGCTTTGTTATCTGCGCAATCAATCCCATCTGATTCATCTACTTCAGCAGCGTCAGTTCAATTGAAACCTTCTACCTTAGCTACCCCGCTTCCTTCTGCCCAGCCTCTCTCCAAAACCGCCGAACTGGAGGAATCGCTGAAGAGTTACTCGTCTTCCAGCCTGGAATACAAGGCAATAAAACAGGAAATAGGCCGTTTGAATAAAGCGGGGAAGAATATTAAGACGCCGCCTAATGCCACTAAGTAACCAGAAGAAAATAGTGGTGTCCGGCTCGCTGGCTTATGACCGGATTATGGATTTTCCCGGCCGTTTCGCTGACCATATCCTGCCGCACGAGATCCACGAGCTCAACCTGAGCTTCGCTCTCAGCGGCCTGCGTCAAAGCTTCGGCGGCACCGCCGGCAACATCGCTTATAATCTGTCTCTCCTTAAAGAAAAACCAATTATCCTCGGGGTAGTTGGTTCTGATTTTTATTCCTATAGAAAATGGCTGCTCAAGACCAAAGTTGACCTAAGCCGAGTGAAGGAATATAAGGACGAGACGACGGCCTCTGCCTATATCATTACCGATCAGAAGGACAACCAGATCGCCGCCTTCCACCCCGGGCCTCGGCCGAAGGATTATGCCCGGTGCGCCGCTAAAATCAAAAACATAACACTAGCGATCATCGCTCCGGATGCCAAGGAGCGGATGCTCGCGTATGCGGCCATATATAAGAAGAACCAGGTGCCGTATATTTTCGATCCCGGCCAGGCCATTACCGCCTTCAGCGCTCCGGAACTGCGTCGAGCGATAAGGGGGGCGAGAGTCTTGATCGGGAATGATTACGAGATCAAGCTCATTGCCAGCCGATTGAAGCTCGATGTCAACCACTTAGCCAAGCAGGTCGAGATTCTGGTCGTCACCAAGAATGGGGAAGGGTCGGATATCTACCAGGCTGGCCGGAAAATAAAAATCAGGGTCGCTCGTCCAAAAAACACCAGCGATCCAACCGGGGCGGGTGACGCCTATCGGGCCGGCTTGATAAAAGGACTGATAAGTGGGTATAATCTTAAGACTTGCGGGCAATTAGCTAGCCTGGTCGCTGTCTATACCGTTGAAAAATATGGGACCCAGACCCACCGCTTCAGCTGGAAGGAATTGGCCGCTAGGTACAGGGAAAATTATCAAGAAAAACTACCATTATGAAATACCATGTCAAAGATCTGAAATTAGCGGCCGCTGGCGAGAAGCGTTTGGTTTGGGCGGAACGCGATATGCCGGTCCTGAAGGCGATCCGGGA
>CAYOKE010000040.1:0-3420 GCA_964404515.1 uncultured Gammaproteobacteria bacterium
CCATATCATGAAATTGCGTCGCAAGATCGAAGGCCCAGGAGAACAATTCATCTTCACTTTCTCGAACCGTGGCTATAAGATCGACGACCGTCCATAGGTTAGTCGGAGAAATAAACTTTCGTTTAAAAAAAATTTAATTTATTTTTATCTGCTCCTTGCTATATTGGAAAACGACAATAAGCCCAGAACTTATAAAGGTCGTATTGTCCAAAAAGAAAAGAAAAAAATATGAGAAAATCCAAAACAGCTAAAGCGATGGGATGGAGGCTGAGCAGGCGAGCAGCTTTGGCGATGATTTTAGCAACGGCGCTCAATCCAGGAACGCCTTGGCGCGATTAGGACTAAAACGCTTCTTGCTGCGGCAGGAAGCGTTTTATTTTTTCAAAATGAAAGACAAAAATATGACTTTAAAAAACCTTTGGCAGAAACTTGTCTCGCCTAGTAGCCAGGATGAGGTTGGACGTAACCGGGAAATAATCTTGAACTTCCTTCTCCTGCTCTCTAGCGCCGGTTTTCTGGTCCTGAACGTTATCCGGTTCATCGACCTCCTCTCTCTCGGGAATAGGGACCGCGGCTTATCCATCTTCGTAACGCTAGCTATCATGCTCTTTTTTCTAGGTTTGCTTTGGCTATCGAAGAAGGGGTTTGCCAGAATAGCCGCCTGGCTGCTAATCACCGTATATTCCCTGCCCATGTTTTATTGCTATATTTCCTGGGGCGCGGATCTGCCAGCCGCTTTGTTGTTGACCGTCCTGATAATCACCCTCTGCGGTATCCTGATTAGCGCTCGCTGGGTCTTGATTTCGACAGCAGCTATCAATCTCTTCTTAATCATCCTCACCTATTGCCAAACGATGGGGATTGCTAATCCGAACAGTTACTGGCGGCTAGAAAAACATGAGTTGGGCGACGCTATCACCTATGCTATCCTTTTCATGTTCATCGCTAGCGTTGCTTGGCTTTCCTGCCGCGGCATCCGACGGGCTCTTGATCGGGCCCAGAAAAGCGAAGCCGATCTTAAAAAGGAGAGGGATTCTTTGGAAATCAAGGTTCTAGAGAGAACTAACGAGCTACGACAGCTCGAAGCTGAAAAAATCAGTCAGCTTTATCGTCTGGCAGAGTTCGGGCGTCTTTCGACTGGCATCTTCCATGATCTGCTAAACCCGCTAACGGCCATCTCTCTGAACTTGGAACAAGTAGAGATAGAGGGCGACCCGAAAATTTTCAGCGCTAAATCTTATCTGAACCAAGCAATCCTGGCGACTCGAAAAATGGAAAACTTAATTACCAGCATCAAGAAGCAAATTCAATGCGAAAATAGTATCAGTTTCTTTTCTTTGAATAAGGAGATCGAACAAACATTAGAAATCCTCGCTTATCAAGCACGGCGGGCGAAAGTCAAAATCAGCTTCATCGGCGATGGGGCTGTCCAGTTGACCGGTGACGCGGTAAAATTTGGCCAGATAATTACCAATTTATTAGCCAATGCCATTGAAGCTTGCGAAGGCGGGCAAGATAAAGAAGTGAAAGTGGAGATCCGACTAGTGGATGATTCGAAAAAGATATTCTTGAGAGTGACAGATAACGGCTGCGGTATCGCCCCAGAAAACTTGGTTAAAATCTTCTATCCTTTCTTTAGCACCAAGAAGGGGGCGGGTCGCGGATTGGGTATCGGACTATCATCAACTAAGAATTTAGTAGAAAAAGATTTCGGCGGACAAATCACGGTCAAAAGCTTGGCCGGCCAAGGCACGGAGTTCCTGGTCTCCTTACCCACGAATTATGAAAATAGAGACCGTCTATCGTTGGCCGGAATGGCTGCTTAAGACATTGCCTCCTCAACAACAGAAAAAAATTTCCCCCCAGACAATCAAGCTAATCAGCCGCTGCCAGCTTGACCTCTGGAAAGCCTTAAATATCTATGATGATTTCCTAGATGGCGACGGCGAACCAGAGAAGCTGCCACTTGCGAATACTGCCTATCGGCGCTTCCTGGAAACGTATCATGATTTTCCCCTATCTCCTGCCTTCTACCACCTATTTAATAATCTTTTCAACCGCCTAGACAAAGCTAATCGCCAGGAAGCTCTGATTCGCAATAATGTTTTTCGGGGTCGCCATCTAGCCACCCTAAAAAATCTTCCGGCCTTCGATGATTTAGAAAAACTGGCTGACAAATCCCTTGCCCTGGCATTAGGACCGTTGGCCATAGCTGAAATGACGGCCGAGAAAAACGACCGGAAACAGCAAGGGGCAATCCTGGCTTTTTTCCGTTCTATCCTAGCAGCTAAACAGTTAGCCGATGACAGCCATGATTGGCTCGAAGACCTATCATCTGGCCAAATAACAGCCGTCAGCACCTTGCTCTTGAAAGCAGCCCAGAGACGGCGGATAAATTTGGACCAGCCGGGACAACCGGAAATCGTCTACCTACTGTTTGCCCAAGAAGCCGCCCCAATCATAATGGATAGCCTGGGCGCTTTATGCCTTCGCGCCCGCCGGCAAGCGGCAAAAGCCGGCTGGAACCAGGAGGCCGCTCTGGTCCGAAAATTGCTTAATCCGTTAGAGAAAGCCTTAGGCGAAGCTACCAGTTTCCGCAATCTATTACTAGAGGATAAGAAAAAGATGTTATAATGTTAACGCTTAGATCGTGCAAATATGGCATCCCGATTATTATCAATAATTATCCCAATCTACAATGAAGAACACGTCGCGGCCGAATCCCTGCCGAGGATTTTAGAGTTGCCAATCAATAAGGAAGTAGTGATAGTTAATGACGGTTCGACCGACCAAACCAAGGTGATTATAGAAGAGCTTGGGAAACGTTATGATTTCCGGCTGATTGATCAACCGACCAACCAAGGCAAGGGCGCGGCCATCAAACGCGGCTTAGAAGAGATCAAAGGCAGCCATTTCATTGTTTGCGACGCCGATCAGGAATACGAGCCAGACGACATCATCCGCCTTTTTTCTGCTAGCCAAAAAGAAAACGAAAACGTTGCTATCTATGGTTCGCGTTTCCTCAACCAGAAGCCTTTCGCTTTCCATTATTTCGTCAACCGCTTTTTGACGTCTCTTACCAATCTCCTTTTCTCTAGCCACCTAAGCGATATGGAAACTTGTTTCAAGTTAGTGCCGACGCCAGCGCTTGGAAAGATAAGGTTAAGCGGACGGCGTTTTGAAATCGAGCCAGAAATAACCGCCCAGCTCCTCAAGAATGGCTACCAGATCAAAGAGCTGCCTATCAATTATAGCCGCCGCAGCTACCAGGAAGGCAAGAAGATAAGAGCCCGTGACGGCTGGCTCGCAATCAAGACCTTACTAAGAGAAAAGCTAAAATAGCTATGATAAAAACGGCCCGAAAAGGTTTAATACCCAAAAATAGTTGGTGAAAATACCATATTTGCCGTAATATTAAAT
>CAYOKE010000041.1:0-3154 GCA_964404515.1 uncultured Gammaproteobacteria bacterium
TTATTTTCTAATCTTAGCCACACTAGTTCGAACATCTTCCACGACCCCGAGCAAGCAAACAAGAATGGGCCGAAAGGCTTATTTTTGTTAGGAAAAATAGTTCGAAAATTTTGTCATGATTTTATCAATTTAGCAAAGCTATTGATTTTATTGGTCAAATTATTTTGAATCCCTTTGCCTGTTGTTAGACAGTTAATTCTGGTATAATATTAGTAACTGTTAATTAATTATCTAAGTTAGATTCTAGGCTCAAAGTAACTAAAAATATTATGTTTACCTTATCTCCTTTGCCATTCGCGACTAGGGCTCTTGAGCCGCATATCTCCGAGAAAACCCTCAGCTTCCACTACGGCAAGCATCACCAAGCTTATGTTGATAATCTTAATAAGCTGGTAGCTGGTACGGACCTGGAAACTGCTAGCTTGGCCGACATCATAGTCAGGACGGCCGGCAGCGCTGATAAGGCGGCAATCTTTAATAATGCTGCCCAGGTATTTAACCATGATTTTTTCTGGCAGAGCCTGCGTCCAGTCGATGCGACTCTCGGACCCGATCCTAGCACTAAGGTGCTTATCGAATCTGCTTTCGGGTCCCTGGATAATTTTTTTGCCGAATTCAAAGCAGCTGCCATAAGCCAGTTTGGTAGCGGCTGGGCCTGGCTGGCGTCAGATAACGGCCAGTTCAAGATAATGAAAACTGCTAACGCCGATAATCCTTTGGCGCACGGTTTGAAGCCGATTCTGGCGCTCGACGTCTGGGAACACGCCTATTATCTCGATTATCAGAACCGGCGAGCCGATTTCATCGATGCCGTCCTGAAGAATCTCCTGAATTGGGAGTTTGCTCGTCAACAACTCATTTAATATGCATATGTATAAGAATCCCTACGCCAAGCTCAGGCCCCGAACCCGCCAGCCCTATACCGAAGTCTATCTTATCCGTCATTGCCATCCTGATTATTCACAAGAGAAGAAGGTCGGGGAGCGCGATATGCCGCTCTCGCCTGTCGGCTGGCGGCAGAGGAAGCATCTGACCCGTCGTCTCCTGAAGGTCGGTTTTGACCAGGTCTATGCCAGCCAGTTAGTCCGGGCACAGGAAACCGCTCAGGAATATGCTCGGAAGACCGGGCAGGAAATCAGGCTGGACAAGCGCCTAGATGAAATCGACTGGACGCATTGGTATCGGATAAAGTATTTTCGGATGAGCGGGAAGACGAGAGAGAAGAGATTGAAGCACCATAATGCCCTCAATTGCCAATTAGACAAGATGCAAACGACTGCCCGTCGCGCCCTAGCGGATATCTGGCAGCGCGGCCGCGGCAAGAAGATCGCTATCTTCTCCCACGGCAACTTCATCAAAGCCCTCCTAACCGGAATCCTGAATGCCGATGTCATCGGCTTCCTGTCGCTTGAGATATTCCAGTCATCCGTTTCTAAGCTGGTGATAGACCGTGACGGTTATGTGAAGATCAATTATATCAATGACGCCAGCCATCTGCCTCAGCAGCCGAAGGAAGACTTGTTTATCACGCTGACAGATTAATCTATGTCTCGCTTGCGCTTTTATTTGGCAACTTTTCTCATCACCTGCGGTCTTTTGTCCGGTAGCATATTTTCTGTCTCTGGCGCCCGAGCAGCGACGCTTAGCGATTTGCACGGCTACATCCTGCTTCAAGTTCAGGATCGCGGCCAGGCTTGGTACGTAAATCCAACTGATGGCCAGAGATATTATCTCGGCCGGCCGGATGACGCCTTCAACCTGATGAGGCGTTTCGGACTGGGTATCTCTAATTCGGATTTTTCCAGCCTAGAGAAAACGCCGCGCCGATCCTTAGCCGGGCGGATCCTCCTGAAAGTAGAAGATAGCGGACGAGCCTATTATCTCGATCCGCGCGATTTTAAGCTGTATTATCTTGGCCGGCCGGCTGAAGCTTTTAATATCATCCGCAGCCGCGGCTTAGGGATAACCAACGCTGACTTAGCCTCAATCCCGGCTGCTCCAAGTCAGATCGGGTCCGTAGCTAGCCCGAACCGGACGGTCCGTTTCACTTTCAAATACCAGGCCGCTAGCTATGAGCTGATAAAAGAATTATCGACTGCTAGATATGAGAGCTACAAGAATTCGCCGAAGGCATACTCCTATTCCGTCGGCTACGAGCCAGCCAATTTACGCGAGGCTTTCTATGGGATGTTCCTGAAGATAAAAGAAGGCGATATGGCGCAAGCCGAGATCTTGGGACGCTTCCGGGCGATTGCCAAAACGAACGGCTGGACTGATGACCAGCTGGCAGAATTCGTCCTGGCTTTCGTCCAATATATACCCTATGATAGCAGCAAGGTCCTAAACGGCAGTTTGAATACCAATCCTTTCTATCCTTATGAGACCCTGTACCTTGATATTGGAGTCTGTTCTGATAAGACCTTCCTAGCCGTCTCACTGTTGCGCCAGCTCGGCTACGGCGCGGCTATCCTAGATTTTCCGGATATCAATCATACGGCGGTTGGGATTGCTTGCCCGGCTGAATATTCCTTGAGCGGTTCCGGCTACTGTTATGTCGAAACGACGAACTATTTCCCGCCTGGCGTCATCCCGCAGACGATTAATTCCGGCCAGGCAGAGGTTTCCGATAACAAGTTCTCCGATCTTTTTAATCCTTCGAGCTTAGGCAAGATTGAAATACTCCAGGCGACAACGGGCCAGACCTATCAGGGGATGGCTGCTTTGCGGGCTAAGGTGGATAGTCTGAAGGTAAGCCAAGATAGTTTAAAAACCAAGAAAGCCGAGCTTGAAACCCTTGATAGCGCCATTTCTATCCAGGAAACTGACATAGACAAGCTCCAGGCGCAGATGGATGATTATTATAATGGCGGCCGGATCAGCGAATACAACAGCCTGGTCCCGGCCTATAACAGTCTGGCCGATAAATACAATAGCGATTTAGCCGTTTATCGCCAGAAGGTCGAGCAGTACAACCAGGAGGTAGCTGCCTTTAACCAGGCAGCCAAGGATTTCTATCAGCAGTAATTATATTGTCTTTTGCTAATCATATTATCCATTACAATCTATTTTTAGCCAATGCATCAGTGAAAATAATATTTCCGTTATCTAATCAGCACCTTGGAAACACTAGCTAATCATCTGAGCCGGGGTTTTG
>CAYOKE010000042.1:0-3070 GCA_964404515.1 uncultured Gammaproteobacteria bacterium
GGCATTTATTTTCCCAGGCTACAGCTAGAAATAATTTCAGGCCGTCCAGCTCAATGATCGTTTCGGTTAGAAGTCGATATTTTTCAAGGCGCGGCTGATAGACAGCCCGGGAAATAGTTTCCATAATTTTTAGAAAACGCTTTTCGATTTCCCCGCCTAAGCTAAAACGATGCGGCTGCGGGAAATCAACTATCGCCCGGAACCAAAGGGCGTAGCTTTTCCTGATTTTTCCCAGTATCGCTGGCGGCGTTGATTTTCTGGGTTGGGTGCAATTTTATGACCATCGCGTTATGAGAACTAAGACTAAGAGGCGGATGATTAAGCAAATAACTGAAAAACAAGCCCCGGAAACACTAGCTTCATATTTCGGCATGCTTAAACATGGTAATGCCAATAGATTAGAGGAAGATATAACAAATTATTATATCGTCCCTTGACTATTAAGGAAATATATATCATGTTAACATTTTGGAAGAGAACCTTATCCAGGCTTCAATTTCTCGGCTAGTCATGTTATCCTATTTATATGTCCAAAATTCTCGTCACCGGCGGGGCCGGTTTCATCGGTTCGACGCTCGTCGACCAGCTGATTAAGGAGGGCCATGAAGTTGTCGTCATCGACGACCTGTCTTCTGGTCGCAAAGAATACCTGAATCCGCAAGCAGTTTTCTATGAAGCCGATATTTGTTCTCGCAAAATCGCCAAAATTTTCAAGAAAGAAAAATTCGATTTCGTCTACCACTTAGCCGCTCAAATCGATGTCCGTACTTCCGTGTCTGACCCGAAGCTGGATAACCGGATTAATGTCTTGGGCGGTTTGAATATCCTGGAGAACTGCCGGCTGTCGAAAATCAAGAAGATAATTTTTTCTTCGACCGGCGGCGCAATCTATGGCGACAGCGAAGAGATCCCGACGACCGAATACGCCGCGACTTACCCGGTTTCGCCCTATGGCATCCATAAATTAACCTTCGAGAAATATTTGAACTACTATTATCAGGTCTATGGCTTGAATTATGCCATTTTGCGTTTTGCGAACGTCTATGGTCCGCGCCAGTTCAAGGGCGGGGAAGCCGGCGTGATCG
Source organism: uncultured Gammaproteobacteria bacterium (assembly GCA_964404515.1). Lineage (GTDB taxonomy): Bacteria > Patescibacteriota > Patescibacteriia > Patescibacteriales > UBA12465 > UBA12465. The sequence continues at coordinate 1,086 of CAYOKE010000042.1, forward strand.
CTATCTTCATCGACAATGCCGTGAACGTGATCGAAAGTACGCAATATGGCGACGGCCTACAGACCAGGGATTTTGTCTATGTCGATGATGTCGCCCGCGCTCTGGCGTTAGCGCGCGAGATAGATTGTCGCGGCGAGATAAACGTCGCTTCTGGACAAGAGACCAATCTATTGGAGTTGCGGCAAGATATCGAATCTGCTTTAGGTGAGTCAATCAAGGTCAGAATAGCGCCGGCCAGGGCCGGCGAACAGAGGCGGAGCTGCCTGAGTCGCCAGCGCGCTAAGGAAGTCTTGGATTGGGAACCGCGAGTCGGCCTGACCGAGGGCGTGAAGAGGACTATTGAATGGTCGAGAGGAAATAAGACATGAAAAATATGAAGAAATTGATCATCGCCAATTGGAAGATGCAGCTTTCTATTAAAGAAAGCCTAGCGTTAGCCAGACAGCTCAAGAAAGCTGATGCTATAAGAGCCGAAGCTGTCATCTGCCCTGATTATTCCGCTATCCCCTCCGTTGCGCCAATTCTAAAGGGATCGAGGTTGATGCTTGGTGCCCAGGATGCAGCCGCTTCGAGCCGCGGTGCCTTGACTGGCGAGGTTTCGCCAGTTAATTTAAAGACGCTAGGCGTAAGATATATCATCTTGGGACATAGCGAGCGGCGAGAGCATCTCCATGAGAATTCGGCGATTGTAAACGATAAGGTCAAGGCCGCCTTGGAAAATGGGCTGATACCGATCGTTTGCGTCGGTGAGAAGCGAACCGAGAGAGAAGCCGGAAAGACGGAAGAATATTTGAGAGCCGAGTTGCATCGCGCCCTAAAGGGGGTTAAGATAAGGACGGCCAAGGACCTGGTCGTCGCCTATGAGCCGGTCTGGGCAATCAGCACCAATAAGAATGCCAAGCCGATGGCGCCTCATGAGGCGGAGGCGATCCATAAATTCCTGAAAGCGGAAGCTAAGAAGATTCTGCGCCAAGCGATCCGCGTCATCTATGGCGGTAGCGCCTCGCCGGCTAATGCCGCCGCCTATCTCAATGAGCCGGACGTCGATGGTTTGCTCGTCGGCGGAGCTAGTTTGAAGGCCAAGACGTTCCTGCCACTATTAAGATAAAATTATGCTCACAGTAATCTCGCTTATCATCATCGGTCTTTGTTTGATCATCATTTTGGCCGTCATCATCAAGAAGTTTCCGGCCTTAGCGATTTTGGATATCGAGAACCTGCCGGGCGAGAAGGAAGCCAAGTTCAAGGATCAAATAATAAAAGCGCGCGTCGAACGCGATCTGGCGCGTTGGAGCGGAGCGATTGCCAAGGTCTGGCTGTCTATAACCAAGCGTTTGGACGGTTTTCTGCACTCCGCCCAGAAGCAGCTGAGGAAGATCCGGTTGAACTATAAGGCTTCAGTCCGGATTCCTTGGCCGGAGAAGAAGAAGCGTCTGCAGGAACTTTTTGCCGCTGTTTCCGACCTTTCGCGCAAAGGGAAACATGACGAAGCGGAAGAAAAGCTGCTGGAGATAATTAGTCTCGATAACAAGAATGTCAGGGCTTTCTTCGAGCTTGGTAACCTCTATGGCGAGGAGAAGAAATACCCCGAAGCGCGCCAAACCTACGAATACGTCTTGAAGCTGGCTCGCCAGTTCCGTAATGACGAGGCGATTATGGGCGAATTGACCTTGCCGGAGATCCATTTTTCGTTAGCCGGAGTCCTCGAGGCGGTGGGTGAACTGGAAACGGCCTGCGAGAATCTCCGTGAAGCCTTGGATCTGGAGCCGAATAATCCGCGTTATCTTGATTTAATTCTTGATTTAAGTATAATGAAAAAAGATAAGGAAGAAGCGAGCCGTTATTTCGAGAAATTGGCGGCCGTCAATCCAGAGAATCAGAAGCTAGCCGACTGGAAAGAGAAGATCGATAGCCTGCAGTAGAAAATTAGAGTCGCCGTTGTAGCTCAGCTGGTAGAGCATCTCCATGGTAAGGAGAAGGTCACC
>CAYOKE010000043.1:0-2899 GCA_964404515.1 uncultured Gammaproteobacteria bacterium
TCCGACCATCGCTATCACTGCTCCGACCGCTGGTGCCACCCTTTCTGGCACCGCTAGCCTGACCTTTACGACTAATAGTGGAGCGACAACCGATGCCTATGTCTCTATCGATGGTGCCACCTGGGTAGCAGCGACTACTAATGCTAACCCCGGCACCTATAGCTTGGATACCACTGGCCTTACCAACGGCAGTCATACCTTGAGAGTTAGGGATACGGTCGCGACTGTTACCGGCTACAGCGACTATGTGACCTTCATAGTTTCTAATGGCGATACTACGGCCCCGACGATAAGCGACCAAACCCCAGATCAAGGTGAGACCGGTGTCAGTATCAATGCTGATAATTTATTTGTGACTTTTAATGAAGCATTGAATCCAAATACCGTCGGTACGAGCTCGATTATGGTTTGCTTAGTCAGCGATCCGACCTGCGCCTTGCCTGTCGATGTCGGTTACCCGCAACTACTGAATCAAGGGAAGATAATCGTAATCGGCGGCCCAGGTCTGACATTAGGTTATAACACGGCTTATTGGATAAAGGTTACGACCGATATTACTGATTTGGCCGGCAACCATTTAGCGACCGCCTATGGCTCAACAACCACTTCTAACTTCACGACCGAAACCACCCCAGTCGGAGCATTCTCAATCGGCGAAAAAGTAGTGGTCAATCAGAGCGGAATTGCCGACAACACCTACGCCAACGGCTATGAATGGGTCATCCCGATTACTCTGCCGACCAACAAGACACATATCGCCTTGAAGTTCAATAATTGGGTATCTGGTTCCAATACCTTGGCGGCGGGCAGCAATATGCAGTATTATTCAGAGCAAGTCGCTTCCGGCGTAGCTGGTGCTTCCGATAACCCGGTAGATATAACAGGCACCAGTTTCCCAACCAATATCACTATCACCGGCGATAACAATACAACTCCCGGCTCAGGTGATGGTATCCAGACTAATATCCATGTTAAGCTGAAACTCCCGTCTTCTACTCCGGCTGGTTCGTACTCCACCAGCTATTGGGTGAATTACGAATAAGCGGTTAAACTAAATCAACTTCTAGCCGGGCCGCTCTAGGCTCGGCTAGAAATTACAGGAATAATATGAAAATAACCAAGAAAATATCATTTAGTTTAGCTCTAGCGGCCGCCTTTGTCTTATTAAGCTTCCTGCCGGCTTCAGCTGACGTTTCCGGGCCCTATAACATCGGCGGCTCAGGAACCGAAACCGGCCTGACTATAACAGCTAATAATTGCGACCCCCTGACCGTCTCTAATGGTTCAGTCGCCGCTTACCCGGCCTGTACGATTACTTGTAATTCCGGTTATACCTTGAGCGGCAGCACCTGCGTCGCTAATAGCGGCGGCGGAGGCGGCGGAGGAGGCGGCGGTAGCAGTGTCTCAACCTGTACTGCCGTCACCTATTCTGATTGGCAGAGCACTTGCTTCAGCGGCCAGCAGTTCCGCAGCGTCGTATCCCGGTCGCCAGAGAATTGCGTTTTGACTACCAGCCAACAGCTGGCAGCGCAAAGGGTTTGCCAACTGGCGATAATAGAGACTACGCCGACGACTACTACCCCGCCATCAGCTCCGACGTCAGATACGGTCTTAGAGAATATTTTGACCGAATCCCAGATCGTCAGCACTAACGATACCAATACTCTGCTAAACCACCTGGGCAATTCCGCTGATACCAGCTTGGAGCAGGGCGGCCTGACCAAGTACAAGGCGATCCTAGGGCTAGACAAGACGATTACTGAAGAAGAGAAGCTGACCATTAACGATTTCATCGTCTATGGTACCCGTGGCACCCAGCGCTTAGGCGCAGGCGAGCGGGCCGGCGTCATCAATTCCTATTACCAGGCTTATAAGAAATTGCCGAATAGCGAAGCGGAATGGTCTGATGTCCTGAAGATCGCAAGCGGCCGCTGGCCGAGCGAAAGGAACGCCGCAGCCGAAACCCAGGCCAAGATCGAATTCAAGAAGGTCTATGCCCGCAATGCCGTCATGACCAATAACATCGACGAGAACGCCATCATGATCATCGCCTATGGCCTCTTGCCGCTAAATCGTAACCTGAAGAGCGAGCAGACGGCCATCAAGACTTTCCGCTGGGTCTATGGCCATGCCCCGGTCAATGCCCTAGCCTGGAATATCGTCCGGGCCATTGCTTATAGCGGCGCGAAGAGATAATAAGATAATCAATCTGATATTTGAAAGGACCTGGATAGCTCCGGGTCCTTTTTGGTTTGGGTAGTTTATCTTTTTTTCATCCCCGGTCCGGTATAGTGGAAACAAACTACTAATTGACCGCATATCATATATGATATATAATGAAAAATACCAGTACCTATATTTCACCATGATAGGAAGAAAGATAATCCTTTTGCATATTTTCTTGAAAAGGAAGGATAAGACGCCTTTTCGGGAGATAAATATCGCTATGCAAAATTGCAATGATGCTATAAATAACCCACAAGTATATGAAGACTGACAATAAGCAGGCCGTAAAAGAGATAAAAGCAATCGATTTTGACGAAGTCTTGGCCGAAGAATTAAAAAACCCCAGATTCAAGAGATATTTCGATGAATATGGCCGACAGCTGGAATTGGCTCATCAGATCCTAAAGCTTCGTCAGGCTAGGAAAATGAGCCAAGCCGAATTGGCCGAGAAAATCGGGACTACCCAGAGCAACGTAGCCCGGATCGAGGCCGGTAACCAGAATTTCACGATCCGACTCCTTGATAAAGTGGCGACCGCTCTAGGATCAGATCTCAAGATAAATCTTGTCGGTTGATTAGCTTCGGCCGTTGACATTTTTCAGCTTGCCTGTTAATATCTTATCAGCTTTTGATTCGCGATACGCGACTTAACAAGTCGCGTATTTGTTTTGTA
>CAYOKE010000044.1:0-2509 GCA_964404515.1 uncultured Gammaproteobacteria bacterium
GACGCGTTAGGCCGCGAATGGCAATGCTCGACCTTGCAGTTCGATTTCAATCTGCCAGACCGCTTCGACATGAATTTCACTAACGCCCAAGGGCAGAAGGAACGGCCATACATGTTGCATCGGGCGCTTTTCGGCTCCTATGAACGCTTCCTAGGGCTCCTCATCGAGCAATACGCTGGCGCTTTCCCCGTCTGGCTCGCGCCCACCCAGGTCAAGATCGTCTCGGTCGCCGAGTCCCATCTCGACTATTGCCGGAAGCTGGCGACGGAAATGCGAGCCGCCGGAATCCGGGTCGAGATTGATGAGGCTAATGAGACGGTCGGCAACAAGATCCGGAAAGCCGTCGCGGAGAAAATCCCTTATATGCTCGTCATCGGCGACCAGGAGATTAATTCTCCAACCCTCTCTGTCCGCGACCGCGGCGCCAAAGAGACGCGGACTCTCGCCAAAGAGGATTTTATTGCCGAGGTGCTTAAAAAGGCAGCCGACCGATCTTAAAACCAAACGGCTGAAATATTTCTTATCCCCGCCGTTTATGCTAGAATTATACTGACCATTACTTTAACCAAACTATGCTGAAAAAAAAGAACAAACCTTGGATAATCACGGCCCTTATCGTCATCGTTCTCGGCCTGTTTCTACTGTGGGGGCGCCTGAGCCGCCGGCCAGAGATGATCCTATTCCATAGCTCTTCCTGCCCGCATTGCCTGATCGTCGAACAGTATATAAACGACAATAACATCCGGTCTAAATACCAGTTCCGAGAACTTGAGGTCTCTGGCAACCAAGAGAATAGCAATCGCCTGATTGCCACGGCCAAAAAATGCGGCCTGGATACTTCCCGCTCTGTAAGTATCCCGTTATTCTTCGACGGCCAGAAATGTTTTATAGGAGATGAGGAGATAATTAATTTTTTCAAGACAAAATGAGAAGGATACCTTATTTCATCCCGGCCATCTTAGCGCTTTTCGCCTGGCCGGCTAAAGCAATCTGCCCGGTCTGCGTCGTCGCCGTCGGCGCCGGGCTGGGGCTAAGCGAATACCTGGGCATCGACGATACGATTGCTGGCATCTGGATCGGCGGCCTCCTGGTTTCGCTTGTCGCCTGGACGATAAACTGGTTTAATAAGAAAGGTTGGAAATTTGGCAATAAGGACTGGCGCGACATTCTGACGACAATCATCTACTATGCCGCTGTCATCTGGCCGCTTAATTCTCAGGGCTTCATCGGCAACCCCTTGAACCGCCTCTGGGGATTGGATAAACTAGGGCTCGGGATTGCCGTCGGCAGCCTCGGCTTCCTATTGACCGTCCTCTGGTATAATAAAATCAAGAAAAGGAACGGCGGACATGCCTGGTTCCCCTTCCAGAAGGTCGTCTGGCCGGTTGGTGGGCTCTTGATTCTAAGTTTCATCTTCTATCTTTTGACGCGTTAAGCATATAAACATATGGCCGACAACCTATTATCCTTGAACGAGATGATCGACAAGGTCGATAAAATGAAGAAGGACCATGAGCTCGACCTGTCTTCCGACCAGGACCTCTCAATCGCGATCATGAACCTGGTCAGCATCGAGGAACATTTTTTCTTCACCGGCGCGAAAACCGGCAACCCGAAGTACTATGACCTGCTCAGCGAGGTCCGGGAGATGCGCAAGAGCCTCCTAAAAAGGATCATCAAGGAATATGAAGGCGAAGTCTGGTGCATTTCCAAGCATCTTCTCGCCGCCTCCTACCGCTTGATGGAAGTGGGCACCAAGGCCCAGGGGAATGGCAAGAAGGAAGAGGCCCGAGAGATGTTCCAGAAAGCCTATGACCTCTATTCCCTGTTCTGGGGCCTGAACATGAAACTCATTGACCTGGGCGAAGTGAAGAAGATCGACGACGATGCCATCAACCAGGAAAAGAAAGGGCTGGCCGGCAAGCTCGGCGCCCTGGTCAAGAAAGTGATTGATTGCTGCATTGAATAAATCAGAATAAAAATTAAAGCAGGTGGGGTCACCTGCTTTTATTTTCTATTCTTCCTCCTCTTCCGGCGGGAAATCAATCGTCAGCTCTTCTGATGTTCGAGCAATCTGCGGCTTCTTAAAAGCCCTTTGGGGCAGACGCTTCGATCTTTTCAGCTCGTCGACCTGAGTCGCAGCCAAATCAAGAAGATACAAAGGAATCGCCTGGGGCTGGTTGCCGCCTTTTCCAAACGGAAGAACCGTTATAAAGAACATCTCTTCTGACATTCCTTTCTCCAGCTGGCGAACAGATTCTGGGTAATAGTAGACCAGGCTGTACGGCTGGATGCTCTCCCTGATAAATCTACATTTAAATGTTTTATCAGGCAATATTTGGGCTACATTGCCAAAAGTATTATCGCCATCAATCCAGAGGCCATTCGCCCCTTTAAAGAACTTTAATTTTTTCATTTTTCCTCCTTTTTTTTAAATGAAAGATTATTTTAAACTGGGTTATTCTCAACCACCTATAATATAACAAATTACTAATTTTGTCAACCATGC
>CAYOKE010000045.1:0-2019 GCA_964404515.1 uncultured Gammaproteobacteria bacterium
AGATAAGCAATGGGACCGATCCGACTTGCCCGGCCGGCAAGAATTGCCAGGGCTCGGAAATGACGACCGTTTCCTCGACAACCGCCGATGATTCTTTCGAGGTTACCACTTTAGGCGACATCAGCGCTAGCGATATCGACTCCGCCCTCTTGCAATCCGCTATGGATGGCCAGATAGACGCTGCTACCTTGCGCCAGATCCTCATCTCGAGCGGCGTCGACAAGAACTTGCTAGACCAGATCAGCGACGAAGACTTGATGAAGAGCTATCAGGATACCCTGCGGGACCAATCGAGCGCTACTACCGTTCAAAATGAATAATCATAATAAAATGTTTTCTTCTAATTCGCCCAAGGAGAAAAGGAATAAAGCCAAAAGGATAGCGTCTTTTGTCCTTTTGGGTTTTTTTGTTTTTTCCATCATTTCGGTCCCAGTCCATATCGCGAAAGCCGAATTACCGGTTATCGATACCGCGACTGTGTCCCAGACTGGTTTGCAGAAATTTTGGGATACGTTAAAAAAACTGTTGGCCAAAGCTGGCTCCTTCGCTTTTCAGAAGACCTTGAGCAGCGCTTTAAATAAGATCGCCTATGATACGGCCAGCTACCTCGGTTCGGGCGGAGAAGGCCAGAAGCCGCTGTTTATCACGGCTGATTGGGGCACTTATCTGGGGCAAATCGGCGATGAAGCGGCTGGAGAGTTCTTGGAAACTTTCTCTAATCAGATGACGGCGGGAATAGCTGAAAATAGGGCCTTAGAAGGATGTAAGACCACCTATTCTGAGTGCATGGAGAAATGCCAAATTGCTGTATTAGCACCATCGAACAATTGGGACGAGGAGGGTCCAATTCCTATCTCTAAGGAAGAGCAGGAAAAATGCTCCAAAGCTTGCAGCTCCGAACTTAATACTTGTAATAAATCCGCTAGCAGCGACGCCTCTGCTTCTGCTTCGGCTTCCAAATCTAAGAAAACCGATTCCACTTCCGCTTCAGCTTCGGTCAGCTTCAATAGCGGGGCAATCTCTTCTTTTAATGTCTGCCAGCCGTCTTCCTTACAGGCAAAAGTCAAGATATCGTTGGGCTTGGTCGAACAGAACCGGCCGAGCGCTCCGAGCTGTAAAGCGACTGATATCATCAAGAACTGGAGCGACGCTACTAATTTCAAGAATAAGAATTTCTTGGATGATTTCAAGGACATCTTCGACCCGCGCGGCAATGACCTGGGCATCTACGTCTTAGCCCGCAGCGATATGGGAGCGCAAGCTGAAGCCCAGGTTTCCACCAAGAAGAGCGAGCTGGAGACCAATGAGGGCTGGCTCGATGTCCGCGATATCGCCGGTATGATGAAGGGCACGCCAGGAGCGGCGAAACAATCTTCTGAGGACGCCAGTGACGCCAAGAAGAGCAATTTCGGCAAGGTGACCGGCGATATCCTGATTGACGCGGCGAATGTCTTCCTAAACCAGCTAGCTCTCTCAGCTTTCAATAATTTGATGCAGAGTCTAGGCGAGAAAGCTTCGGATATTAATAACGACAGCGGCAGCAGTGCAGCTCTTACCAACCCAAACTATGATGTCACTGTCGTCTATGGCGAATCTAAATTGCAAGAGATAATCTCCACTTCTTTAGGGCCGAATTTCAGCACCAGGACGGACTATGATATCCTGTCGCAACTCGCGATTTGTCCGGATGAGAAGAACCCGGGACCGACCGACTGTGTCATCGACAATAAGTTCATGCAGGGGATAACGGAAAAGAAGACGGTCGCGGAGGCGATTAAGGAAGGCTATCTGAATGGCAGCTGGCAGATGACCGTCGACCCCACCGCGAGCACCTACTCGCTCCGCAATGTCTCCATCCTGCGACAATACCGCATATTGCCCTTAGGTTGGGAAGTAGCGATTAGTAAAGCTTTCGCTGACCCAGCCAGCCCGAAAAAGGTCACTTTGAACGACCTGGTTTCCTGTTTCGATATTACCGACCAGTATAATTCCTTTAGTTCGAATTTCGACATCCTCGAC
>CAYOKE010000046.1:0-1951 GCA_964404515.1 uncultured Gammaproteobacteria bacterium
AAGACAGGATATAGAAAGCTGTCAGGATCGTCGCAGCGGTCAGGGCGGAAGCCAGAAGGGCGAGGATAGCGACTTTCCTTTTCGACTTGATCAGCCTCCGTCCCAAGTATAGGTAGCTGGCCAGTCCGGCCAAGAACCAGACGACAACCTGGTATTCCTTGGTCTGCAGATTGAATTCCAGTATCACTAAGCGGCCGAGCAGGAAGCAAGCCAGAGAGACAGCGGCGACTTTCCAGAAAGCGCGGTAGCGCCTAGCCTTCTCGATGGCGTAGCCGACGGAGGATGCGACATTTAGCAGCTGGACTAGGAGATATACGGTCCAATAAGGGTCGAATTCTTTCTTCTCGACCCAGGGGCGGGCCTTGATGATCGGGTTCCGCATGACGTTGTAGATCAGGATTTCCAGGAAGACGACAAGCGTGATCGCGGTAATGAGGAAGGCGCTGTGCAACTCTGTGATCAGACGGAGGGTCAGCAACCCATCTCCTTGGTGGCCACCTGAGACATGATTGACGTCCAGGATAATCGGCAGCAAGAAGAAGAGCAAGGAGAACCCGGCCAAGCCGACTGTCAGCTTGGCTAACCAATCGATCACTTTCCGTCCGGCCTGGCGTAGGATCATCAAGCCGACGACCAGATAGATAACTAACCCAGTGTAATAGTCGATTAGGAGCTCCTGGCCGGTGACGAATACTTTTACCGTATCGCCGCCGACGATGATCGCTAAGGCGCTAAGGGCGCCTACGATAAACTCCGGTATCAGGCGGATAGCAGCTTGCAGACGGCTGGAAAAACGATTAAGTCCGATCCGGACCATCCGCGGCTCCTTGTAGGGCCGGTCGCTCATCAATTTCGGGGAAATAGTCAGGAACATGACAAGGACGGAAAGCAGGAAGACGATGCTGACGGCGAACGACTCCCAGCCGAAGATGACTTCAGCCCAACCGGAGTAGATATCGAAGGCAGCGAGGCAGCTCAGGACAAAGAGGGCCAGGCCGGCTAAAGTCGCGAAGGACAAAATAGCGATGATGAAAATCCGGCTGTTAGCGACCTTTAATGTTATAAACAGGATGGCTAAGAAGGAAATAACGGCTGCCAAGCAGGATAGTTTCAGGACCATATTGCTGCCGAAATACGGCAGGACGAGGTCCCGCATCAGGAAGAAGGCTCCAGCCGCCAAAGCGGCGATAGCCAGATAGGCGATGAAGCAGAGCGTAATCAGCGCCAAGACAGAAAGGTTGATGTTGATTTTCATGGTATTGATTTTTTGGTGGAATTCTTATTTTAAGGAACGGGTAATCATTATATTCCATCATTTTGTAATATTTTTGTCAACGATTTTGTAAACAGCTAGAAAAGGGTATAAAATTAAATAATAATTTATGATCAAAGACGTCCCGCTGGCTACGTATTTCCGTCCTAAGACTTTAGGCGAATTCGTCGGCCAGGAAAAGGTAATCGGTGAGAAGAGTTGGCTTTACCAGGCCATTAAGAACGACCAAGTGCCTTCTCTCATCTTCTGGGGTCCGCCCGGCAGCGGCAAGACGACCCTGGCTTTTATAATCGCCAAGGAGACGAAGGCGGAGTTCGTCGAATTGAGCGCGACTTCGAGCGGCGTCAAGGACCTGAAGAAAATTGTCGACCGAGCCAAGGAAGGGAAGCGTCTCGGGACAAAGACGATCCTCTTCATCGACGAAATCCATCGTTGGAACAAGGCACAACAAGATGCTCTCCTGCCGCAAGTCGAGAACGGAACCGTCATCCTAATCGGGGCAACGACAGAGAACCCAAGTTTCGCCGTGAATGGCGCTTTACTGTCGCGGGTAAAAGTTGTCGTCCTCGAAGCTTTGTCCGCACCGAGCCTGGAGGCAATCGTTAGCCGGGCGGCCGGCGAACTGAAAGCTAAGCTCAGTTCCGAAGTCCAGGGGCTCATCGCCAACCTGGCTAATGG
>CAYOKE010000047.1:0-1811 GCA_964404515.1 uncultured Gammaproteobacteria bacterium
CGGCCCGGACCTTCGATGCGGGACGCGACAAGAATGCCACCGGCTATTCCTTGGTAGATAAGTATTACCTGGACCAGATGAAGGAAGTCGGCCTCAATTCCGAAGCCCATTATGATTTCGAAGACTCTTTGCCGGCCCTGAGCTGCCAGACCGCCTCGGGCGGCGCTTGTATCTTTAATAAGAACATAGTCGCTGATAGCCTGATCCGGGAACCGGAAGGCGCTCCGACCGATTACCCGGCCCATGGCAAGAACTACTTGAAAGTCCCGGCTGCGTATAAGATTTCGCCACAATCGGCTAATGCCGGGGTGTCGCTAATAAGCGATAAAGACTACTATATCAATTATCTGGTCAATACCAAGAATTCCGGTGTCGGTGCTAAAATAGAAATAAAGCACTCGGACGGAACTATAACTACTTTCACTGATACCGGCAGCAGCGGCTGGGAAAGGAAGATTCACAAATTTAGTTCGCAGTCCAACGCCGTCCATATCTATCTCGGTTCGGACGACCCAAAGAAAGATGGTTTCGTGTATTTTGACGACATCAATATCGAGCCGGTCCTAGAAGTCGCTCCGAATCAGTACGTCGCTCGGGAATGCCGCCTTTATCCGACGATAGACAGCCTGACTTGCAATAACAAGAATAATAACGTCATCGCCGACGGGCTGGAAGGCTATTGTCTGCAGCATGACTCGAGCAATCCGAACGTCTGCCTCTTATGGTATCCGGTCGACCGCATCTCTTCTGCCCGTTCCGACCAGCAATCGCTTGGCTACCAAGGCAAGTACCCCTTGAATTACTGCACGGAAGTGAATGGCAGCTTCGATCTGGTGGAGAAGAGGGTCGCTCTTCGGGTTTATCATGATGGTAATGATGAAGGAAACGAATTAACTTGCTTTTATGCTAAAGAAAGTGATCAGTACTTAGCCACCCCTGCTGGTGAGTATTGTGCAAAAAATAAAGATAAATTTAATAGGGGGGATAATAATATGAGTGTTGTTTGGAAGGAAAACGAAGGAGCCAAAGCAGTCCGAGATAGGTGCCAATCAGAAAAGAGCTTAAGTGACGATTTTGATTATTTCCTGGTAAGGTTTAGAGGCTGGGGCGCTGATTCTATGTATTGCATGCCATTGAATAAAAATTTGACAATGCCGGTTGGCCAGAGTAATTTTGTCATAAATAATAATGGTTTTGACACCCAAGTGCCGGTTTATTACAGCGGCTGGTTTCGCTATAACGGTTTTTCTAAGAATAATGGTTCCAAGAGTCAAGATGAGCCTTGTGATTCTGGCCCATGTGAATATTCCTTTAATGAAGTTAAAAATTCTAACCGACCTATCAGGGTATATGATTATAGCCATAAGCCTGGTGATGAAGACGGGCTCAAGCTGATTGACAGCTCTGATCCGGACGAGGCCTATCGCCTGACCTGTAATAGCTTTATTCAGACGGTCGATAGCAGCGGCCTGAATCTGGCTTGGTCAGTCAGGACCAGCATCAATACCGATTATCCGACCTCGACCCCGCCCTATTTCGTGAAAAACGATCAATTCTACTACGGTTCGACCCCGCATAATATAATCCGTTATGGCCGCAATCGCGAAGATATCCCTTTCGGAGCGGCGGTTTGGCCGGATAGCTATGACCTGTTGAGCAGCGAGCCGGTGAAGCTCAGGGACCAATATTCAAAGAAGAACAATGAAGAGATATTCGCTGGCCGACCATTCGGTTGTCGCTCGACTCAGGAGGGCATCGGCGGATGTGCAAATATCGGCTATTGTAGTTTGGACCCCAGCGTCTATTGCTTT
>CAYOKE010000048.1:0-1709 GCA_964404515.1 uncultured Gammaproteobacteria bacterium
ACAAAAAATCTGCCTGACTTTCAGGCGGATTTTTTGTAAGCTCCGGCTAGCCGCCGCTAGCCGTCACGGTTTGACAAAAACACCGGAGATGATACGATTAAATGTCAGTAAAAATAGTACTTTAACCCTTATAAACCCACAGAAAAAATGGAAAAGAATGAATTCCTGCCCGGCAACCTTCGCTATCAGCCGAAGGAGCTGGTTCCTATCTTCGGCTATGACCATCTCTACCGCCCCTGGGGCGAAATCGAGCTGGCTAAGCTGGAGGTCATGAAAGAGATCGGCCTGATCCCAGCCAACATCTGGGAAACCCTGACCGACGACACCAAGGAGAAGATCCTCAACATCCGGACTACAGCTACCGATGAAGTGGAGCGCCGGATCACCAAGCATGATGTCAACGCCCACAACCGGTTGATCAAAGAGCTCCTGGACGCGGAACTGGGACGTTTCGTCCATCTGCCCCTAACAAGCTATGACAAGATCAACACCGGCCAGATCCTGCTGTTCCGCCGGGCCTTCGATATCATCAAACCGAAGCTCGAGGCCTTGATCGCCGAGCTGGCCGGCCTGACCTTGGCTTTCGCTTCCGAATTGCAAATAGGCCGGACGCACGGCCAGCATGCTATTCCAATCACCGTCGGCTTCTGGCTCGCTACCTTGCTCCAGCGCGTCACCTATAACTACCTGGAGATGAAGCGTTTCGCCGCCGGACTGAAGGGTAAGATCTCGGGAGCGGTCGGCGCCTATAACGCGCAGGTCGGTTTGGGTTTTGAAAAGCCGGAAGATGAAATGACTTTCGAAGCCCGCGTCCTCGATAAGCTGGAGTTAGAGCCGGCTCTTATCAGCACGCAAATCCTGGCTCCGGAACCCTTAGCCTATTTCCTCTTCAGCACTACCATGGCCTCAGCCGCTTTGGGCCAATTAGGCCGCGACGGCCGGCACTTGATGCGGACGGAAATCGGCGAATTGGCCGAAGCGTTCCTGGATACCCAAGCCGGCTCCTCGACCATGGCCCATAAGCGCAACCCGATCAATTTCGAGAATACCGAAGGGATGTGGCTCAAGAACAAGAACGAATTCGGCAAAGTCCTGGATACCCTGATCAGCGAGCACCAGAGGGACCTGGTAAACAGCTCGGTCATGAGGGATTTCCCTATCATCTTGGTCAACCTCCTCTACCAACTGAACACTCTCTTGCGGACGGATCCCAAGGATGAAGCCAAAAAACCGTTCATAGAGAAAGTCAGCTTCCTGAAAGATAACCTGGCCAAGAACTTCTGGCTGAACGCTAACCTGATAATGTCGGAACCCATCTATATCAGCCTGCAGCTGGCCGGCTATACTGGCGATGCCCACCACCTCATCAACCAGGAACTGACGCCGGAAGCGAAAAGGACCGGGCAACCGCTGATCGACGTCCTGGAAACGAAAGCTGAGAAAGATGAGGCTATCCGCGATGCCCTGATGGCTATCCCGACCGAAGTCTATAATCTCTTCCGGGAACCGGAACGCTACACCGGCAAAGCCGAGGAGAAAGCGATCGAAGTCGCCCGCTGGGCCTTAGACCAGATCGCCACTTAGATTTAGACACAACCAAAAGGCCGCCTGTCCAGCGATAGGCGGCCTTTTTCCTTACCAAAAACCGCCTTAGATTCCGTTAAGGCGGCTTTTGTATTTGAGGAAATGAATTCCTACGCTTCTCGTCA
>CAYOKE010000049.1:0-1635 GCA_964404515.1 uncultured Gammaproteobacteria bacterium
TATGCCCGAGAAGATAAAAGGGAAGAAATTTCTATAATATGTCTTTATTAAATTCCTTGTTGACGTTGCCTCTGGCGCGCCGCCGTTCTGAAATCGAGATTTTTAGGCAGTATCCGATCGAAATCCAGGAAGAAACCCTGAAGAAGCTGCTAGCTGCCGCGGAAAAGACCGAATGGGGTTCGAGGCATGGCTATCGGGATATCAAGACAGCGGCCGATTTCCAAGCCCGTGTCCCGATTCAGACCTATGAGAGCCTGCAGCCTTTTATCGCCAAGATGCAAGCCGGAGAGAAGGATATCCTATGGCCGGGCGAGGCTAAGTGGTTCGCCCGTTCTTCCGGCACGACTGGCGCTCGGAGCAAATATATCCCCGTGACCAAGGAATCCCTCGAGGACTGCCATTATCGCGGCGGGAAGGACCTGATTGCTCTCTATGCGGCCGCTTGTCCGGAAACCGGGTTGCTTACTGGCAAGACCCTGAGCCTAGGCGGCACCCAGCAGAAGGACGATTCGACCGACACGTATTGCGGCGACCTGTCGGCGATCCTGATGAGTAATCTGCCTTTCTGGGCCCAATTAGCTCGGACACCCAATCTAGATGTCGCGCTCCTGGGCGAATGGGAAGAGAAGATCAAGCGGATTGCCGCTGATTCCTTGGATAAGAATATCGTCAGCCTGATGGGCGTGCCTTCCTGGATGCTCGTCCTTTTATACCATATCCTGAAGACGACCGGCAAAGAAAATATCTCGCAAATCTGGCCGAATCTGGAGCTGTTCATCCATGGCGGCATCAGCTTTTCCCCTTATCGCGAGCAGTTCCAGAAGATCATCCCCTCACCGAAAATGAAATACTGGGAGGTCTATAATGCCTCAGAAGGCTTCTTCGCCATGAATGAGTGTCCTGGCGCGGATGATATGCTCCTCATGCTCGACTACGGCGTCTATTACGAGTTCCTGCCCCTTGAAGAATTGGACCGGGTCGGGAAAACCGGTCCGGACGCGCCTCGCGCCCTGACGCTCCTAGAAGTGGAACTAGGCAAAAATTATGCCCTAGTCATCTCCACTAACGGCGGCCTATGGCGCTATCTGATCGGCGATACTGTGATGTTCACGAGCCTCAAGCCTTTCCGGATAAAGATAACCGGCCGGACCAAGCACTATATCAACGCTTTCGGCGAAGAGCTCATGATCCATAATGCGGACCAGGCCCTGGGGATCGCTTGTGCTAAGACCGGCGCCGCCCTGAAGGATTACACGGCCGCGCCCTTCTTCATGGACGAGAATAATAAAGGCGGCCATGAATGGCTGATCGAATTCAGCCGGGTTCCCGAAAGCCTCGTTGAATTCGGGCACTGCCTTGATGACGCCCTCAAGACCTTGAATTCGGATTACGAGGCTAAGCGCTATAAGGACATTACTCTCGGGCCACCCCGCTTAGTGCTAGCTCGGACGAACCTATTCCGCGACTGGTTGGAAAGCAAGCATAAGTTAGGCGGCCAGAATAAAGTCCCGCGCCTGGCTAACAATCGGGATTACCTCGAAGAATTATTAACGCTTAACCAGCCCATCCGTCAGGGTTGAGCCCAGTTGACCAGCGATTTGATTCTTGCTAGTCTATATAGTTATCGTTCCAATA